>JBEKYG010000173.1:0-8415 GCA_049511215.1 Acidobacteriota bacterium
ATCCGGCATGTTGTGGAGATAACCGGGTTCCATATGCCTGGACGTGGACCGGAAGGCCATTGTCCTATATGCCTCTGCGATCCCGGCGGGACCCGCTGGCCGCGATGGACGCCGCTATCGAGGTCGAGAGAACGCGTGGCCCGGTGTTGCTGATCTCAGGTGACAGTGACCTCGTCTGGGACTCTTCCGTGATGGCGGACGCTGTCGTAACCCGCCTGAAACAAACTCATTTTCCCTTCCACTACGAGAACTTGAAATACCCTCATGCCGGACACGCGGCGGGCCGGCCTGGGATTTTTCCGGCCTGGCATGGGAGATTCACCCATCCGGTGTCTGGAAAGCCGGTTGACATGGGGGGCTCGCCGAAAGGCGATGCGGAGTCCTCGCTTGACGCCACCCCAAAGGTACTGGCATTCCTGCGCCAGAGCCTGCAGAATCAGCCGACGCGAGTCACGGAATTCCCGCCGATCCTGCGCATAGAGTCTTCATCTGTGACTTCGTTGCGTTTCTGCAAGAAGTTCAGGCTTCAGCCATCTTTGCCTCTCTGGTTGCGGCCGAAGGCCGCGGTAGTAAAAACAACCCGCGGTTTTGGCGCACCGACCGGCTGGAATGCGTCTCCTGCAGCTTCTGATATGGCGCCTTGTGTCAACTTTCGCCTCTCGTGCCGTACACAAGTGCGATTAGAAGCCATTGCGATGTTGCAGGATTCTGAGTTTTGACACACTTCCGGCAACAGAAAAATCCGCGTTCATCAGCGGCCAATGATCTGTATTTGGAAAAGCTAGGATCCCGAGAGAGCTGTTGCCGGTTGGACCCGAGCCTCGAGAATCGGAAAACCGCCATGCTCTCTTCTTCCACACGCCAGCGCTCGAGGACGCGCACGCCGAGTCAATGCTCTCCAGGACCCGTTGCACGTTGCCCAAAACCAGGACTGCCGCATAACATCGCTCACTTCAAGCTGCCCTTTCTGCTTTGTGTCTCTTTGCCGTTTGTTGCCCGTTTTCGTCTTGTCCCTTCTGCGTGAAAAGCATAGGCATCAGCTTTGCCGGCGAAACAAAATCCCCTATAGGAACCTTTCACGTCTTCATAAGCAATATCGAGCAAAGCCAGCGCCACTTGCTCCGCGGTAATCGGCAGGCCTTTCACCCTCAAGCCTAGTGCATCTTCGACAGCATTGGCCACCAGTGCTGCCGCGGGAATCATCGTGTGTTCGGCAACGCCTCTGGCTCCAAAGGGCCCATCCGGCTGCGGAACCTCTACGATGATCGGGACGATCTCATCCGGTATATCCCTGGCGGTTGGAATCTTGTAGTCGGTAAAGTTGGAATTCAGCAGCCTGCCGCGCAGATCATAGCGAATGTCCTCATAAAGAACCGTGGCCAAACCCTGAACCATTCCGCCCACGATCTGACTTCTGACCAGGTCCGGATTCACGGCTTTGCCCGCATCCACGGCAAGCGTCGCCTTACGGACTTTGATTTTCCCTGTTTCCTTGTCGACTTCGAGAATCACGGCCGCGGCGCCGACCGTGTAGTGAACATTGGGGTGCCCGCCCTGGCTGGTCTCCGGATCGCATAGGGCAGACGTGAACTCCGGCATGAAGACGCCGCTGCCAAGAATGGGACCGCCGAGGTAGTTTCCTTGCGCCGTCTGGATTCCGCTGATGACGAAGTCTCTGAACGGCAGTTTGAAATCCGGATGCATGCGGCACTTGACATGCTCATCCTCCAAGAAGAGGGTGTCTTTGGCGCAGCCGTGCGATCGGCAGACGACCGTGAACATTTTTTCTCGGGCGTCGAGTGCGGCGGCCCTGACGGCGTTGCCGCAACCCCAGGTAACGTGGGAACCAACCGTCTGCCACTCGTACGCATTGCGGTCCGTGTCCGGGAGTTCGACCCGTATTTTCGCGGGGGGCACGGTGAGAACCTCGGCTGCAATCTGGGCCATCACGGTCAAGAAGCCCTGGCCCATTTCCATGCCGGACACAATGACATTTATGCTTCCGTCCTCATTGAACTTTATGAAGGCCGCCGACCCGGCGTTGGGCGGCATCGCCGGCGCTTTCCAGAAGCACGCGAATCCTTTGCCGACGGCTTTGCGGGGATCCCGCGAAATCTCCTTCTCACCCCAGCCGATTTCTTTGGCCACCCGGTCGATGGCCTCGTGGAGCCCACTGGCATTCATTTGCGCCCCGTACGCGAGCGTGTCCCCTTCCCGGATCGCATTCCTCCTCCGGAATTCAACGGGATCCATCCCGATCTTCTTTGCGACTGCATTGATGTGCGATTCCAGACCGAAATGGAACTCCGAGTAGCCAAAGCCTCGATACGGGCCTCCCGGCGGGAGGTTGGTGTAAACACAAACCGAATCGATCTTGACGTTCGCAATCCGGTATGGACCCGTAGCCGAAAGCCCGACGGCATTCACCACGTTCGCGCCGTACTCAGCGTACGCGCCGGCGTCCCAGTGGAGAGTGTGCTCGAGCGCAATGATCGTGCCGTCTCTCTTCACGCCCATCTTAATGCGAGCAATGACACCCTGCCGCTGATATGTGTTGTAAAACTCCTGGCTCCTTGACCAGCGGAGCTTTACCGGGCTGCCCTTCGCCAACGCTGCCAGCGCCACCCCGATGATCTCCATCGATACTCCCGCCTTGCCGCCAAAGCCGCCTCCGATGTACGGAGTCACGACCCGAATATCTTTGTGGGATATTCCCAACGGCGCCAGGGCCTGCGCAAACACGTGTCTTTGCGTGTAGGGCGACTGCGAGGCTGACCAAAGCGTCAGGCGCCCGGACAAATCGTAGTGGCCGACGATTGCGTGGGGCTCAATGGCGCAGTGGGCATAGCGTGGAACGGTGTAGGTGTCTTCGAAGACAACATCTGCCTCTTCGAAGCCCTTTTCGACGTCGCCCTTTCTGGTCTTCCGCCAATGCGCGATATTCGTTTTGGGCTGCGGGTAAAACCAGGGACAGCGCGCGTAGCTGCCGAGATCCGGATGCACCAGCACGGCATCCGCCTTCAACGCCTGTTCGAGGTCGAGAACCGGCTCGAGTTGTTCGTAAAAAACCTTCACAAGTTTCGCGGCGCGTTTCGCCGTCTGCGCGTCGCGCGCGATCACGGCGGCTACCTGCTCACCCACGAACCGAACGCGGTCGATCGGAAAGATGTAGCGGTCCTGCATATACAGGCCGAATCGGTAAGGAAAGTCCTTTCCCGTGACGACGCGAACCACTCCGGGGACTTTTTCAGCTTCGGTCGCGTCAATGCGCTTGATCGAAGCATGGGCAAAAGAGCTCTCCACAATCTCCGCATGAAGCAGATTCGGGCCGAACTCGAGGTCGTCCACGTAGGTTGCGGCCCCGGAAACCTTTTCGAGCCCATCGATCCGCGTTGCCGATTCTCCAACGTATTTGAGTGTGGTCATATGCTCTTTCGAAAAACAAGTCTGCAAAACTGTGCTTCAGCAACCACGAAATTCACGAAAGAACTATCGGTGACCATCGCGTGGTTCCTGTGTTTTGCGGCTCCTGTTGTTGTTTTGTGATCTCCGGCTGTTCCGTGCCATCGGCCGCACATCGAGGATTGCTTCGATGATCGATTGGTAGCCCGTACAGCGACATAGATTGCCCGAAAGGGCCTCCTTGATCTGTTCTGCCGTGGGCTCCGGATGCTGTTCCAGGAGCTCGGTTGCAGCAAGCACAACGCCGGGCGCACAAAAGCCGCATTGGAAGGAGTTGTGTTCCAGGAACGCCAGCTGGACCGGCGTCAGAGATTCCTTGCTCAGACCCTCCACGGTCACGATCTCATGACCGTCTGCTTCGATCGCCAGGATGAGGCAGCTTCTCACGGTCTTTCCGTCCAACAGAACCGTGCAGGCGCCGCAATCGCCGCGCTCACATCCGATCTTCGGACTTTTCACGCCAAGCTTCTCGCGCAGGACATCAAGGAGAGTGTCGTTGGGCTGCACCATGACGCTGCGCGTTTCGTAATTAAGCTTCACTGTGATTCGGTTGTTCATGGACTCCACCTAGATTACGCTTGAACCATACTCCGGCCCGTTGCCCTTGAGTCTCGACACCGCAGCCTCCAGTCCGCGTTTCAGCATCACGCCCACCATATGAGCCCTGTACTCCCGGGTTGCCCGGATGTCGGTGATCGGCGCAATCTCTTCGGGAAGAAGTCGAACCGCCTCATCCATCAGTGGGCCTGAGAGAGCCTTGCCTTCGAGCAGGGCTTCGATTTTCAACGCGCGGATCGGGCGCGGCGCCACAGCGCCGAAGGCAATCCGATAACTGTTTCCGGCCAGGGCGAGAATCGCCACACTGGCCTGCGCGAGATCTTCGCCTTGGTACCTTTTCAGCTTTACAAAGCAGCCGGCGTGTTTCGTCTTCGGCAGCGGGAGGTCTAATCCGGTGACGATTTCACCTCGCTTCAGGGCCGTCGTTCGCGGTCCGACAAACCAATTGCTGATTGGAATTTTTCGCTTGCGAACCGGCCCGGCGACAAGCACTGCCGCCTCGTAAATGAGGAGAATCGGCCCGCTGTCACAGCAAGGGACAGCCGAACAGATATTGCCGACCATGGTTGCCCGGTTCCGTATGCCCACAGAAGCGACCCATCCTGCCATCTCCAGGAGTACCTTGAATTTTCTTGCGAGCACGGAGGAGTTTTGTAGATCGCTGAAAGTCACGAGCGCTCCGATGCGGAGAACGCCGTTCCTCAATTCGATCTTGTCGAGACCGGAGATGCCCTTGATATCGATCACGAGATCCGGCTTCACGGCGTCGTCCGCAATCAGGCCGATCAGGTCGGTCCCTCCTGCGAGCACCTGCGCCCGGTTGCCATATCGGGACGCGATCCGGACCGCTTCGCTCAGGCGGCGCGGCTTCACGTATTCGAATTGCTGTGCAATGGCCATCGTCTGCTCCTCATCGGGGGGGAAGAAAAGCCACGATCCGGCACATCGCGGATTCCATCTCGATCCCCCGCAGGGGGAAGCACCCAATCCAGACCCGCTGGTTGCTGACCTTGTCGATCTCTCCTCCGAGATTCTCCGCGTGTACCAGCCTCTTTGGAAAAAGCTTGAGATGCATGACCTGGTAGTACTCCTCCAGAGGAAACATCTCATCCCAACTCTTGCCATACTTTGCTTTGAGCTTTGCATCGGCCTCGGTGAAGCGCGCCGGATGCCAGTTGCGGATGATCGTGTTCATGGGATGGTCGGCGCTGCCACAGTCCACACCAATCCATTTCAGCTTCATATCCAGCGCCCATTCATGAAACTTGGGATCCGGGCCCGGGTGTTTCACGAAATACCGGACCTCATCGGAGCCTCTCTGATCCCAGGCGTAGCGATGATAGCCGGTGTTGACGATCAGAATGTCCCCCTTCTTGACCTTCACGTTTCTGGTTATCATCTCGGGAGAATAAAGGTCATAGTCGCCGGCTTCTTTCGATATATCGGCTATAGCGCCGGGGCCGATCCATTCTTCGATGGGCACCTGGCCGATGGCCCGGCCGCTGGCGTGGAAGTGGATTTCCCCATCCATGTGCGTGCCCACGTGATTGCTGGTCGTGATGATCTGACCGTTGGCGCCCTGCCCCATGTGCGCGCCTGCGATACGCTTGAAATATTGAATGCCGAGCGGCATGTAGCTTGGCCACGGCGGGGTGTGAATGCTCAACCGCTGAGTCAGGTCGTAGACCCGCACCTTGCCCATGAATTGCAGGAACTGTTCCGTGTTCATATCACCTCTTTCGTGAGTACCTCAACCGTTTTGCGAAGCCCTCGAATGCCCTTTTAAAAGGCTCCGCCGGAGCCTTGAGTACGCCGGCGCCGATCTGGCCGACGCCGGGCTGCTTATGAGCCACGCCGGTATCGATGAAAGGCAGGATGCCGGTTTCGATGACTTTGATTACATCGATGCCCGTCGGCGAGCCCCGAAAATCGAGATAGGGAATCTGGTAGGTATTGTTTTCGCCGGCAGTGATTTCGTACATCTGGAGCGTCGTATCCAGGGCATCTTCCGCATGGCCGCCCACAAACTGGACGATGGCCGGTGCCGCGGCGATGGCGAAACCGCCCAGGCCGTTGGTTTCCGTGATGGCGCTGTCGCCGATATCGGGATTTGCATCCGCTCTCGAATAGCCCGGGAAGAAGAGCGCGTCGGGCACATCGGCCGGTCCGGTAAACCATTGCCTTCCGGTGCCGGAAAGCTGAATCCCAAAGTCCGTGCCGTTTCGCGACATGACTGTGACTACACTGCTGTTCTTGATTCCGCGCGCCGCGTCCAGCGTCACCTTCGACGCGGGCATAGAGAGATTCAAGAAAAAGTGGTCGTTATGGTTCATGAACTCGAGCACTTCCGCAACCGTGGCCGCGTGATCGCAGGTAGTTACGATCGCGGGCGCGAGCGTTCGATACAAGATCGAGGTGGCCGCCCGGTTTCGATTGTGGACTTCGTCTCCCATGTGAAGTGCCTGGGCGATGATACTTTTCAGATCGATGCTTCCGAGCTTGCCCATGGCCCTTTTCAAGGCCGGATAAAGCGTGTCTTCCATCCAGCGGAGTTTTTGAATCACCGACGGACCGAAGGCGCCGTAACGCAAGACCCGGCCCAACCCTTCGTTCATCGTGCAATAGGCAAAGTTCCCGTATGGCTCGTTCTTCACAATGAATACAGGCATGGAGGTGGAAATGATGCCGGCCATCGGGCCAACCGCATCGTGCTCATGGCAGGGGGCAAATTTGATTTCGCCGGACGCTGCGAGGAGTTCCGCGTCTTCGGCCGTCTTTGCCTGTCCTTCGTACAACAATGCACCAATCACGGCGCCGCGCATCGGCCCGCACATTCTGTCCCACGCAATCGGAGGCCCCGCGTGAAGCAGCAGATGGCGCTTCATCCGGGGTATGACATCGATCGCTCGTTCCAAACCGACCAGATGCGGCATGCCGCCCAGGATGATCTTCATCGCTTTTTGGTTCGCCCTGGCGATTGCAGGAAGCATGGCCTTCACCCGTTTCAGCAGCCTGGTATCGACGTCTATCGGCGGCCTCCAGTCAACCTGGATAGCCCTCGCGTGAACTTCATCCAGCGCTCTCTTGAAAGACTCGAGCCCGATGTTTACCACCTTGAGTTCGCTTCTGAACAAATCCGTTGGAGATGTCACTTTCCTCCTCGAACCTGAGCGATGTACCCGGCAAATATGCAGGCTGCCGCGTTCGTCGGCATGACGATGGCGCCCGCTTCTTCGAGCCGTTTTTTGACCGAGCTTCGTGTCTGTGGATCCTCGTCGGTTCCGGTAACCGAGCAGACTACGGCCACCTTTTTGGCGCCTTCCCGGATGACTTCGGACAGCTCAGAGGCCGGATCAGGATTGGAACCATAGCCGAGGACGATATCAAGGAGAATCACCGCGGTTTCGGGGTCCTCCGCTTCCTGTCGAAACCGCCGCTTTCTCAGGGAGTAATCGATCATGGGATGCAGCCTGCCTGCGGTGAACTCATCCTCGCCAAGATCGATCACGGTATTCTTTCGGCTCGCCAGGGAATTCCCGAGTCGCCTTGCAGCGCCCGCGGGAGCATTGGAGTAGACGTTCGAAATCATGTGGCTAAACAGAATCTGCGCTTCCGCGCAAAAAGTCCCTCCGCTGAAAAGCGCTCGGAGGTATTTCTGCCCCTTCTTCCTTTTGGCCGCTTCGCGTCTTGCCATCTGCCGGACTTCCTCGTCCCTGGCCGCAAGCCGGCCTGCGACTTCGCCGGGGTCATCTCCGCGCGACAACGCGACCGCCATGAGCGCCGCCTGTTCCAGAGTGGAAGGCTGTTCGCCTCGTGTCTCAGCACCAATGAATAGCGGGACAACGGGCTTGCGGATTCTTCGGGTCTCCCGCGTGATGCGGTTCATGACATCGCGATCAGGCGGCTTTGAGATGAGCAAAATCACATGCGTAGGCTCATCGTTTCCGAGGGCTTTCAGCGCTTCCAAGAACATGATTCCGCCGACTGCTTTTTTGACGTCGCGCCCGCCGGTCCCGATCGCCTGCGATATTCCGGCGCCGGCATTGGAGAGGATGCAGCTCGCTTCCTGGAGGCCGGTCCCGGCAGCCGCCACAATTCCGATGTCCCCCCGGTTTACGACATTGGCAAACCCGAGGGGAAGACCGTTAATGATGGCTGTCCCACAGCCGGGCCCCATTGCCAATAGCCCCTTTTTCCTAGCTAATCTCTTCAGCGCGATTTCTTCCTCGACAGGGACGTTGTCGGAAAAAAGCATTACGTGGAGTCCGTGCTCGAGAGCCTTGATCGCTTCCTTGCCGGCATATCGGCCGGCAACAGAGATCAAAGCCAAATTGGCCTCCGGAAAGATCTCGAGCGCACCTTCCAGGCTCACTGGGTGGCGTTCGCCCGCGGGCC
>JBEKYG010000174.1:0-8411 GCA_049511215.1 Acidobacteriota bacterium
ATACTCGATGAGTCTACCTTATCCATTCCCATCGGACGGCCCATTGCCAATACCTCTGTCTTCGTCCTTGATCACTACCTCCAGCCTGTCCCTGTGGGAGTTCCCGGCGAACTCTTCATCGGTGGCGACGGACTGGCGCGCAGCTATCTAAACCGGCCAGACCTCACCCAACAGAAGTTTGTTCCCCATCCCTTTAGCTCGAATCCTCATGACCGACTCTACCGCTCTGGCGACTCGGTGCGCTGGCTCCCCGATGGCAATCTCGACTTTCTCGGCCGTCTCGACGATCAGGTCAAAATCCGCGGCTTCCGCATCGAACCCAACGAAATCGAGTTTGCCCTTGCTCGACACCCCGACATCAAACAAGCCGCTGTCTTCGCACGTGAGGATGTACCCGGCGAAAAACACCTCGTTGCCTATTATGTCCCGCGGCAGCCGCAACCTATACCACCCAGTACCCTGCGCAACCACCTACTTGCCTCTCTCCCGGATTTTATGGTGCCGTCGTATTTCGTCAGCCTCCAGGAGCTTCCACTGACTCCGAGCGGCAAAGTCGATCGCAGGATCCTTCCGCCACCGGAGCCCCAATCCTTACGGGAGCAATCCGACTACGTCGCCCCACGCACCCCAACAGAACAAATCCTCGCCGTCATGTGGGCTGATCTCTTCCACCTCGACCGCGTCGGCATCCACGACAACTTCTTCGACCTCGGCGGACATTCTTTGATGGCAGCTCGCCTCCTTTCATCAATTGAGAGGGTTTTCAAAAAACGACTGCCGCAGTGGTCTATATTTCAGGATGGCACCATCCATCGCCAAGCGCTGCTGCTGGAGAAGGGCTATAAAGCCGAAACGGCAGAGTCTGTCGCCCCCATCAGGATGGCCACAACGGGGAGACCTTTGTTTCTTGTGCATTCCATGGGAGGAGAAGTTTCTTTCTGGAATCCGATGGTTCGTTGCTTGAATGCTGATCGGCCCGTCTATGGGTTATGCCCGCCTCAGGAGGACGGGATCACGGTTGCGCTTCCCGACCTACGCGAGATGGTGCGACATCATGTCGATTCCATCCTGAAGATTCAGCCAAAAGGACCATACTACATCGCGGGCTATTCTTACGGTGGCAAAGTGGCGTTTGAGACCGCACAACAACTTGTGGCAAAGGGAGCGGAGGTGGCATTGCTGGCCTTGATAGAAGCAGATCTCGAACCGCCTGATCAAAGGCCGGTATGGGATCGATTCCGACTTTGCTACTACTTCCTAAGAAATATCCCTCGCTGGATCCTGGAGAACCTATTCCTAACCACTACAGCGGATGTCTTGTCGCAATTCAAAATCAAGGGAAAAGAAATAACTAACCGTATCATCCGCCTGTTTACGCAGGGATGGTCAGCTTCTCGTGAACTGCAAATTGATGATGTCTTCGATCTGGGTAAAACCCCAGACGCCTATCGAAGTATTATGGAGGTGCATTTTGCGGCGTGGAAAACATACAAGTGCCAACCTTACCCTGGTGGGGCAATAGTTTTTCGCTCAAGGTCAGCCTCATTATTTTACTCCCTTGAACCCGACCAAGGATGGTCACGGTTGATAATGGGCGATATCAAAGTCGAGGTCATTCCTGGACATCATTGGAATATTATGATTGAACCGCGAACCAGATTGCTCGCACAACGACTGCAGCTTTGTCTCGATGCGGCTGACCGAGTCTCCAACCTAAGAGAAGTCGACAAAATAATAGGCCAATAATAGGCAAATGCCTTTTCCTGCCGGCGAGATCCTACGACGGATCGCTGATGAAAATATGCGGAATTGTTCCCCCGTGCAGGCAAGCGGGCGGACCTGAGCAGGAAATCCGGGGACAGGCTACTCAGCCTCTGAATTCAAAATCCCTCGGGGCCGCGGTCATCGAGTTCACCCAAACCCTGATCCCGACCCGCCATGCCGGCATCATCGACATTGTGATCGCCGCCCTCGGCGCTGGGACAGGCAATGCAGTCTGCGCCGCGCTCGATAAGCCCACCCCGTGATGGGCATCCCGACCCAAGACGACCAGGCCGCCGACCGGAACCAATCGGCTCGTAGGCGATGTCTTCGGCGTTTTCAGTGTCCTTTTTGGATAACTACTCAGGTGGTTAGCAAACAACTCTCATTCGGCGTTGGAATCGGTATCGGAATCGGAATCGAAAGGAAACGGAGTCGATACCGATTCCGATACCGATTCCGACGCCGAGAAGAATCTGATTACAGTCTATCCACCTGAGTAATTACCCTTTTGGATAGAAAAGTCGCCGCCACTGCTAAAGCCCCAAAATTCTCGAGAGCCTTCCCGAAATATCCATTGACTAGATATCTTGACCTGGTCATAATCTCCGTATGAAATCCATGACAATATCTGAGTTCAAGAGTAAGTGCATCGCCGTGCTCAAGGAGGCTCAGCGTTCGGGAAAAGGATTGATCGTAACGTGGCGCGGCCAGCCTTTGGCGAGGGTCGAGCCCATCACTCGGACCTCAGGAAAAAGGAAGCTAGGCACTTTCCGCGGACGGATGACGATCACGGGCAACCTTGTCAGCATCGACAGCAGCGCCGATTGGGAGATGCTCAAGTGACTTTGCTCCTAGACACCCACGTGTGGATCTGGTCGCAGGAAGCTCCTGAAAAGCTCGGAGAGCTAACAACCAGACTCCTGACCGACCGGCAGAATGTCTTGTATGTTTCGACCACTTCCACTCTTGAAATTGCGCGCCTGTTAATGGTTGGAACCGTTGCGTTGTCGGAGCCTTTGACTTCCTGGGTCTCAGAGACATTGCGGGCCTTGGAATGTGGGACGATGGAGATTTCCCACCAGATCGCCATCGAAGCTTATTCACTTCCCGGCAATTTCCACAAAGATCCGGCGGACCGAATCCTTGTAGCCACTGCAAGGATTTACGATTTGACCCTGGTCACGATGGACGAGAGAATTCTCCAGTATTCGCATGTAACATCACAAGATGCCCGTTTATAGAGTTTTAGTTTCGGAGGCAGGCGCCACAACCTCAAAAAATATTGCTGGTTCTTCCTTGACGAGCCAAGCCGGGGTCCCCGCTTTTTCGCGGTTGCAGAGGAAACGGGCCCGCTTTGCTTGCAGCCCTCCGGGGCGCGGCGGCGGGCGGGCATCTGCGGCGTTGCCGCTCCTCGACGATTTCAACACATCGCCTGCGTCGCGGCGCCTTGCATCTGCCCGCCCGGCGCTCGCGCCTAAGTGAACCTGTTATTCTGTGACAGACCCCAAGCTCAGACCGAGGGATTTGACGTTGTCGACTGTCGATCCATCGATTGCCCCGTCTTGCAAATTTCCTTGCACCCGACCGAACTTACACAGCGTGTGTGAAAGGTCAAGCGGTTGGAAGTCTGTTGGCTGATGTCCCCCCTGCGTGTGTCGACGGCCGTCGGCGGCCATCGGCGTTCTCTTGATTGTCCACCCCGTTTCTACTTCAGGCAGGATGCAAGGAGTGCCCTAAACCGCTGATCATCATAGAGGTTCTGAAAATCCGAATTGATTTTCGTCCAGATGTGATTGCGCCAGCCCTTCTGAATCGCAAGCTCCAACTCGTGCACCGCCACATCGGGCTTTCCTTCCAGGCTATGGAACTGCGCAAACCCGAAGTGGTCGTCCAAATCAAGCGCAACAGCCTTCCGAAACGCCGCCTGAGCCTCGTCGGGCCGGCCCAGTCGCTGCGAGACCAGAGCCAGCTGCAGATAGCCATATTCCTTCGCGGGATTTGCAGGAATTTCTTTTGTGGTCACATATGACCGGTACTTTTCGAGGTGGCTCGCCGCCTTCGCGCGGTCACCTATCAGCTGGCAGACGGCTCCCATCTCATAATCCACCAGCGGGTCGGAAAACGCTGCCCCGACGCGCTGCAGGACCTGCAGCGCTTCCGGGTACTTCCTCTGCAGCCGCAGCGTGTGCGCCAAGCGATACAGGTTGATCTGGTAGGGATTCCCGAGTCCCGGGACCTGCAGATTCGGGTCATGATTCAGCTCGATCGCCTTTTCTAACGCCGCGCGTGCGCGCTCGAGGTCGCCGATCCCAAGCGCCGCCCAACCCAGATAGCTGTATGTCCAAAAATCCTGGTCGTCAAAAGCAAGGTGTTTTAGGCACAGGTCCAAAGCCGCGCTTGCCTGCCCGGTCTGATACAGGTAGATGATGTTCAGTCCATTGTAGGACAGCCCCAGGTATGGATTAATCCGGATCGCCTCTTTGTACTCGGCGATGGCCTCCTCGTTTTTCCCCAGCTGCGAATCAAACCACGCGATATTGTTGTGCGTTTCGGCGTCGTCGGGGTACATGCCGGCAAGCACCTTCCAGTGCTGGATCGCCTTGGGGATGTCGTTTTCGACCGCGCGGGCGTAAAAAGCCAGGACGCTGTATTTCTCCCTGTTGGTAAGATTGTCCACCATTCGAACCGCTCTCCCCAGCAGCTGCTTGCCCTTTTCCCGATCGAACTGCTCGTAGTGAATCATTCCCAGGGAGGCGATCGCCGCCGCGAATTCCGGGTCGAGCGCAACGGCGTTTTCGTAGCAGGTCCTGGCCTGCTCGAACCTGGTGGCCTTGTGCGCTTCGATGCCCAGCGAAAACTGTTTCAGCGCATCAAGCGAAAAGGTCGTGGCCTTGGCCAAATCCTTGCCTTGGCGGGAAATCGCACCCCGGCTTTCCCCAAGGTCGCGGCGGGCGTTCCGGACCAGCGTATCCAGGGCCCCGAGGATCTTCTCTTTTCCCTGTACGCGCACGGATTCCGACTTCAGGCGATCCCCCGTAGCGGCATCTTCCAGAGTTGCCGAGATGAGGTACGTTCCGGCAACTCCGGCGATGCTGGGCACGAGCAGAATCTTGACGCCTTCGCGTTGAGCAATCTCCTTGGCCAGAGGCTCATCGATCCGGGCGACCGTCTGTTTTTTCATGCGCCGGAGCGTTTCTTCGATTCTGGACTTTGGGAGGACGTTGACGGAGCTCGACTGCTCCAGGCTGACGCGCAGGGCGGTGTCGAGGGATTTTTCGAAAATGTCTTCTCCGGTCTGGTTCTCAAAATCGGCAAGGACGATCCAATCGCGCTCCTGGAAGCCGAGCACAGTGCTGGGAGGAGAGAGCATCTGCCAGACGAACCAGGCTGCAACGGCAAGCGCACAAATGGATACGCCTGCCACCAATTTCCGTGGAACACTGAATGATCGTTGCGCGCGTGCTGTTCTGACTTCCTTCTTTCCCGCAGCTGCTTGGACAGGCGCTGTCACGGTCGGCTCGTTCCATGGGAGAACGATCCTGAAGGCTCGGATGGACTGCTCGGAATTGCCGGGATCAGGCTGGACGACCTCTTCGACGCGCAAATCGACCCGGTCGCGGATCTGGTTGGAAACATCCTCCGACACGCAGATGCCGGCCGGCACGGCTAGGCGCCTCAGTTGGTCGGCGGTGTTGATGCCGTCCCCAAGGCCATCGGATCCCTGGTGGATCACGTCCCCCAGGTGCAGACCGGCGCGCAGCTGAATGCGACGTTCCGGAGCGAGGGCCTGGTTTCTTTCCCGCAGGCACTTCTGAACTTCGACGGCGCACTGAGCCGCGCTGACTACGCTCGAAAACTCGACCGCAAACGCGCCGGCGACGGCTTTGACTTCCTCTCCGTTGTGCCGGCGGAAGATCGGGCGCAGCCGCCGCCGGTGTTCTTCGAGCAACTCCGTCGCGATGAAGTCCTGGCCCTCGCTGTGCGACGCTTCGTAGACTTTGCAGATGAAAGGGTGATCGAGAGCCGCCGCGGATTTTGCTTCGCGCAAGATCCGCTGGCGGGCAGACGGATCGTTGCTCATCCTCGCAGTGAGGAATTTCAGCGCGACTTTGCGGTTGAGGCTGGTGTCGAGCGCCAGGAACACCTCGCCCATGCCGCCCTGGCCGAGTTTGTTGAGAATCCGGTAGTGTGAAACGGTGTTGCCGATCATATTTGGCACACCTCTTGGATTGCGCCATCATAGGCGCAACACCCGGCCCCGTGCACCGGATTTATTTTCTATGCGAAATCCTCGTTTCCTTATCCGAAGGCACGGGGTTGTTTACATCAGGCTGTGAAAACCGCAAATGCAGACGCACAGTTGTTGCAGTCGGGGCTGTGATCGCGGCGGCAAACCAGTTCATCCAGGTCCAGTCTGATGATCCGGTGAGTCTCCCGAGGTTTTACGTCCACTTTTTTCCGGGGCGAATGAATCCTCCTGAAGCCTTCGGCAATCCGACAGAATGAAGTAAAGGCCGATTCATGGAGTGCTTGTGGGTCGCGGAAACCGAGGAAGAGTTCCGGCCAGGAGGATCACTTCGCGCCAGATCCGGCTCCAGAACGGACTCGGATCTTCCACACGCCGGCAGATCTCTGCTGCCGTAAGCGGGAGGATATCGACAGGGATGGGCGCATCCAGGAACACGGCGAGTAATGGCGGAATTCGGTCTGCCGGCCTCTCTTCAGGGGCGGAGCGCAGGCAGACTAGGATGTCTGCATCACTCCGCCGGCTGTAATCCCCTCTGGCGAGTGACCCGAAGAGAGCGATGCCCTGCACCTGCGGTTTGTCCCGCACAAGTTGTTCCGAAATCCGGCGTAGGGATTGCAGGACCGCATCGCGGTCAAGAAATCGCGCGCCGGCAGAATTCGATGATCGTAGTTGCATCGGCAATCGCAGCCTCGGCTTCAGCCCTGGTATAGAAGTCGCCGGGGGCGCCGCTCTCAAATCCGTTGGGATATCGGGGAAGAATATAGAGTTTATCCAGTCGCATCGCCGTTTCCAACAGGCCTCCGGCCACGCCGGCCTCATCGGGCAATTCCTTTAGGAGCTTGCTGATGACGTGACCCCAGCCTTCCCCATGGCGATGTTCGTACACCGCTTTTACCGCTTTCTCCGCGGACTGCTGCGAGGCGAAACAGGCCCATTCGAAGTCGCCGTCCTCAACAGCGTTGCGAGCGTGTGTCAGATCGCGGTCGGCCTGACGGAGCCAGTCTTCGCTGCGGTTGGCCATTATCTGCTATCCTCTCTGCCGGAGCCCGAGTGGCTTCGGCGGTCATCGCCTGTTGCCTTCCTCTTCGGTCTTCAGAGTAACACTGTAACACCAGAGCTTCGCTTGGCCAAAGATCTAACGATCGAAAACAATCATGGGCAGCACCCCTTTTCTTTTTTATTCCCCGTAGCTTTCCGAAATGCCGCCTGAGTCTCGTCGGGCCGACGCAGTCACTGGGACACCAGCGCCAGCCGCGGATACCGCCTCATCCACTGTGCGTTCGGCCAGCAGCGCTTGCGCGGCGCGATAGTGATCGGCAAACAAAATGTGGCATTGGCATGTGCATGACCGATACGGCCGTGCCTGGAGATCATGCCACATCCGCCTGCGTTTCACTTACATCTTGCCGCCAAGCTCACGATACCGTCTGCCTGGTCGGGCGCTCGAAATTGTAGAAGATCGGAATCAGCAAATACTCAAGTCGCCGATCGAATTTCATTACGAAAGACCGGATCACCCGAAGCTAGTCAAATTCCGTCGCGAAGCTGGACTCGACGACGTCACAGGCAACGCGGGAGACGATTTCTCGAAGCTCGTCACGCTAATGGACTGGAATTTCACCTGTCCCCGAAATCTGCGAGATTTCTGCAGGTCCGGGACCGTTCCCTAGCATGCCGTAGCTCAACTTTGCCACAATCTTTTGTGCGCCAGGTACTCTTTACGGCCGATGCTGTCCGACGGTTCAAGGGATTGCCTCCGGTCGTGAAGCCGCTTATCAAGGAGTCGATCAGGCTTCACTTGGTCGGGCAGACCCTACCCAAACGACCCGAAACAAGTTTCGTTTGCGGCGGCCATCGGAATATGCTGACTACGAGCTGAGGGTCGGCCAGTGGCGGGTGTTCTATCGCATGGATCAGGATCAGGTGATCGCCACCCTTCTGGGGGAAAAAGAGGGTAACCTGCTGATTGTGGATGGAGAGGGGATAGCTTTATGAAGACTGATGCCTTCGCGAAGTGAAAAACAATCTCAGTCGGGTGATTGAAGAACTTCCCAAGACCGGGGCCGTCCTGATCACCAAAAATGGCCGCGCACGAGCCGTCCTTTTCCCGGTTGATGAAGATACGGACCTGGAGTCTCTTTTGCTTTCCCAGAGCAAACGTCTGTGGGAGTTGATCGACCGCGGTATCCTGAGCGGCACGAGGGAAGGCTTAACGAGCTTCGGAGATCTGCCGGATTGACGAGACAACCAGGTTTAGGTTTCAGGAACAGGCGCCAAAACCTAGAAGTTTTTTAAAGGCATCGACGGCTTCGAGAAATATGTTCCGTGGTGCCACGGAGTGCTCGAGCCGTTACTCCCGAATGCCCGCACTACGTTATGCAGCGCGGCAACCAGCGTA
>JBEKYG010000175.1:0-8355 GCA_049511215.1 Acidobacteriota bacterium
CGTCGGGCACGATGTCGGCGAGGTCGCACGCAGCCTGGAGCCCGGCGGCATCCTGATTGAAACCGGCGGCGACCTCACCAAGGCTCTGCAGGAAACCCAGTCGGCCCTTCGTGCGTCGAAAAATCTCACGATCTTTGAGGCCACCTTCGAGCATATGGGCGTCCTGATCAAAGCCGACATCTTTGCGGTTGACAGTCACTCCCGGCGCTTGGTCGAAGTCAAATCCTCCGCGAGCGTCAAGGATTACCACCTGCCGGATGTTGCGGTTCAATACTGGGTGCTGAAGGGGGCGGGATTCAAGCCCGACAGGATTGAACTCGCTCACATCAACAGCTCGTTCGTATATCGGGGAGGCCGGATCTACCGGGGACTGTTCACCCACGAGGATCTGACGAAAGAGGCCCGGGAACTGCAGGGCAAGGTTCTAGAATGGGTAAGGAGTTTCCAGAAGGTCCTCGAAGGCGACACGCCGGAAGTCGAATTTGGGGATCAGTGCAACAATCCCTTCGAGTGCCCATTCTATGGTCACTGTGCTCCTTCGAAGGAGGGGCCTGAATATCCGGTGACCTTGCTACCCTATGGTGGGAAGATCGTCGCAGACTTGGTTTCGGAAGGGTTCGAGGATCTGCGGAACGTCCCCGAGAATCGCCTGACCCGGCCAAAGCACCAGAAGATCTGGCGCATTACGATCAGCGGACAACCGGAACTGGATCCGGCTGCTGCCAAGATCGTTAGCGGGTACCCTTATCCGCGATACTACCTGGACTTCGAGACCATCGCTTTCGCCGTGCCCATTTGGGCTGGGACCCGTCCCTATCAGCAGGTTCCCTTCCAGTGGTCCTGCCATATCGAACAAAGTGATGGGAATCTCGAACACGAGGGGTTCCTGGGTGCATCGGGAGAGCCACCCATGCGAAAGCTGGCTGAAAGCCTCATCAAGACCGTCGGGACTTGCGGGCCAATCTTCGCTTACGGCTCGTTCGAGGGGTTGATGCTCAATGGCCTATCGCGGATGCTGCCCGATCTTGGGCCTGGGCTGCAGTCGATCCGTGCCCGCCTGGTCGACCTTTTGCCGCTGGCGCGGCAGTTCTACTACCATCCGGACATGATGGGATCCTGGTCGATCAAGTCCGTCCTGCCTACCATCGAGCCGGAGCTCGATTACGGCGCGCTCGAGGTTCAGGACGGCACCATGGCGCAGCAGGCCTACCTGGAAGCCATCGATCCATCCACGCTCCCCGCAAGGCGCGAGGCCATCCGACAAAACCTCTTGGAATACTGCGGCAGGGATACTCAGGCTCTTGTTTCCATCGTTGGATTCTTTAAGAATGGCGGCGAGAAGAAGTTTTCCTCAAACCTGCCGGCAACCGGGAAGTGAGGTGAGAGATGCTGGACACCGTGGTCAGGCAGATAGCAATGCTGCGGCTGATTCCGCGGCACCCAAGAAAAATAGCCGTCACGGAAATCCATGGTCGGCTTGCCGGCGCAGGATATGACGCAACCGTCCGCACCATCCAGCGGGACCTCATATCGCTGGGCGAAGCATTCGCAATCACCTCCGACGAGGCTAAGCCGCAAGGCTGGTCGTGGGTGGGCGAACCCATACAGTTCCCATCCTTGGACCCGCAGGGCGCGCTGACGTTCAGTCTCGTCGAGCGCTTCCTGAAGCCGCTTCTCCCCAAAGCGACCTTGGCCTCACTCGACCCACACTTCAAATCCGCCAAAGGGGTCCTGTCTTCCACTCCCGAGCTGGCGTCGTGGACAAAGAAAGTCCGCATTCTGCCGCGAGGACTCGCGCTCGAGCCGCCGAAAATCAGCGCTGAAGTCCAGAGCGTGATCTATGACGCCCTGTTCGCGGAGCAGAAAGTCCGCATGCGTTATCTGCCCAAGGGGGAACAAAAGCCGAGGAGTACATCGTGAACCCTCTGGGACTCGTACTGCGAGATCAGGTCATCTACCTGGTCTGCACCATTTGGAATTATGAGGACGTGCGCCAGCTCGTCTTGCATCGGATTCGGGAAGCGACAATGATCGAAGAGCCGGCAGTGCGGCCGAAGGGCTTCAGCCTGGATGCCTACATCGGCGGGGGTGCGTTTGGCTACCCGGTCTCCGCTGGACCGATTCGCCTGCGCGTCATCTTTGATCAGGGTGCGGCCATGCATCTTCACGAGACACCTCTGTCAAAGGACCAGACCCTGACTGTGGAGAAGGATGGCCGCGAACTGCTCGAGGCCACGGTGCAGGACACGGCAGAATTGCGCTGGTGGCTTCTCGGCTTCGGAAGCGGTGCAGAAGTGCTTGAACCGAAGGCGCTTCGCGACGAATTCCAATCCATCGCCAAAGACATGGCGAACCTCTACAAGTAGGATCTAGCGGGCCTGGCAGCCTGAGGATTTCAGCGCGCGGAATAGTCATGCGATCGGGGTCATGGAGACCCGCGGGGATCAGCCGGAAAGGAGTCATATGCATTTCCCAATAACGAAAGGGTCGAAACAACCGTGAATAACCCCTCGGGGCAACAAGGTTGATGACCTTGGCATTCATAACCGACATCCACGGAGAGGAGATCGGATCCATGCGCCCTTCGGGTTCCGGGCAGAGGCGCCTTCGCAGCATCGCCCTCTGTTGGGTGTAATCGGAAGTGGGAGTCAGTAGCTTGCCACCGCTTTCAGAGCGAATTGGGCTAAAAAACAAAAACGCCACGGATTACACGGATTCAAAAAGCCTAGCGGATGATACGTTTGAACTGGAGCGACCTGGTGCCGAAGTTGAGGAGCAGCGCCAGCCGGAGTCCCGTGGCGGTCAGGTAATGCAAAGCCTGCGCGTGGTGTTCTGCGATCAGGGCGGCCGTGGCTTTGATTTCTAGTAGGATCTTGCCGTCGACAAGGAAGTCGGCCCGGTATCCCCGGACCTGTGCCTGCTTATACCTGACCGTGATCGGTACCTGCCGTTCCAAGGGTATTTGCCGCCCAGTCAGTTCCAATGCCGGCGCGCGTTCGTAAACGGATTCCAGGAATCCGGATCCGAGCAGTTTGTGGACCTCGATCGCAGCGCCGATGACGGTTCCTGAGAGTTCTTCCTAGAGCATTTCAGCCCCCATCGTATCTAACCGGCGGCCACAGTACAGGATCGAGAATTTTTAACAAATCCGTGAATCCGTGGAATCCGTGGCGTTTTTGTTTTGATTTCTCCCGTTATAATGAAGTGTTGCCTCTCATTGCGGAGAAAACCTCCGATGTCAGATGTCTGGCGTATCACTCCAGAGAAGGTTCAGGCTGCGGTGGAAAGGGTCGCGGAGGTTTGTAGTCCGAGAAGGATCATTCTGTTCGGCTCTTATGCGAGCGGCAAACTCCACAGAGACAGCGATCTAGACGTGCTGGTTGTGATGAGCAGGAGCATCGATAATCCACGCAAGGAAAGCGTGCGGATCCGCCGCGCTTTGAAGGGCCTGTTGATTCCGGTGGACATCGTTGTGATAGAAGAAAATCAGCTGGCCGGTCTCTCGGATATTCCCGGCCTTGTCTATCGCGAAGCCGTCAGAAACGGCAGGGTGGTTTATGAATCTGCCGCATGATCGCCGGGAGGCAGCCTCACCGCACGAGTGGCTGAAGCACGCCCATAGCGATATGCGTCTTGCGCACCTCGCCCTGGACTCTGATATTCTGCCAGAGCAAGTAACTGGTTAGCCCCTTCAAAAGCAGCCACGGATTCCACGGATTTCACGAATTCATATGCATATGGCACGCGCGTATCAAGGCGCACCAAATGATGCCGTCGTCTTTGCCTGCATCCTGGAGGCTGCAAGAAACACCGCCTTTTAGTAGTGCCTTCATAACATCCGTGGAATCCGTGAAATCCGTGGCAGCTTTTTGCTTTTAAAGGACATCTCGATGACCACAGGGCTAAACAGGTACCCGAGCAAATAGGTTTCCACGCGCAGCAGGCGGCGGAAAAGGCTCTGAAAGCGGTGCTTCTCCATCAAAGAGTGGATTTTCCGTTCACGCACGACCTCGATGAGCTCGTTGAGGTTTCCCTGAACGCGGGGATAACGGTTCCCGATGAACTACATGATATCGGCAGCCTTACGCCGTATGCCGTCCAAGCCCGGCACCCCCGGAGCACGTCCCCCGGAACGTGACCGCTCCAGCTTCCGAGAGACCTCGATTCATCATGCGTCACTTGTCAGCGGTCTTCCCGAATCCCCCATCGGTGGGTGTCGGCGTTCTTCCACATTCCCTGAGAAAACACGCATTGGTGAAATAATCCGGCGTCCCGCGAAACTGTATGGATGAGACAACAGGCTTCAGAACAAGCACCAAATCGATGGGATGCCATGGGCCGCGTCGAATACGTTATTCCGCTTGGAGACAATGCGCGTAAGAGGCATTTCCATGATACTGCTTGGGGAACCGTGATCGCCTTTGTCGTTCAGCTCGAGGTATTGCTTGAAGGAGACTGGTTTCCTGTCGTACGCTATGACAGCAAGCATGGATTTGCGCATGTTGATTGGATCACACGCTCCGGAGAAACGCAAAAACAGTTATTGCCGCTTCCTTTTGCTGAGGCGCTCACCCATGCCGATAAAGACATCCTCGATCATTGGCGCGATTATCAGCTTCATTTCTATCAGGGGGATTAGCCATGAACGCGTTTGAAGAAAGACAAGCCGTGCTGGCCACGGAATTCGACCGCTATGTCATGGAACACCCTGAATTTGCCGCAAAAATCCCGCAGGGGGCGCAGATCGTGATCGAGATCGAAGGCGAGGAGAGGTTCAATGCCTGGGCGCGGACACTTGCGAAGAAACAGCATGAACATGGCCAGCCTATGGTATGGGTCAAAGCCAAGGGCTTGATGCCGGCCCACTCCAGGCTAGATTCCCCCGTCATCGAGAAGGTCAGCTGAAGCCCAAGAGAAAAAACCGGGGATCCTACCCAGTTTTCCGGGCCGGCAAAATCTCCAAAACCGGGTAGCGTCCCTGGTTTCCGCCGCATCGGCGAGCGCGAGGACTTTCCTGGCCCGCGCAATGTCGGCCGGGGTCAGATTCGGATTTTCGGCAAGCCTGGCGACCCACTTGTCGCTCACGGGAAGCCCATCGAAGCACTTCAGGAAAAGGCGATGCCGGGCGGAGCGCGGCAGTGGTTTCATTTCCACCACAAAATCGAAGCGGCGCAGAAAGGCCGGGTCAACCTGTTCGACTCTGTTGGCCACCCAGAAGGCGGGAGTGGAATTCTCTTCGAGGATTCGGTTGGTCCAGGCCTTGTTTTTTCCCGAGCCTGGCTCGCCGGCAAATAATGGAAAGAATGATCTGTCGACCGGGAAGACGTCCTCCACCTCATCGAACAGGATGACTGCGTTCTTCTTGTTTGCCAGCAGATGTTGTGCAAATCGGTAGTGTTGGAGCCGTTCGTAGCCGTCCATCGGATCGCCCGCGTTATCTTCGAACTCGATCTCATAGAGTGCGAAGTCCAGTTCCCGGGCGATTGCGCGCACCGCCTCCGTTTTGCCTACTCCTGAAGGGCCATAAAGCAGGACGTTGCATCCCTTTATGCAAGCCTTGCGAGCGTTGCGCAGGTAAGGCACAAGCGTTCGCACTGCATCCTTTACATTCTCGAAATCGTTGAGTTGGTGCGCGGCCGCGGGAGACTTCCTGATGAACATCGAAAGCAAGGAATCCAGATTCTTATGGCGCGACAGGAGTGCATGGCACAGCCCTTCCAGAGTATGCAGCTTCAGCTTATAGCGTTCCGTATCCAAGGTGATCCTTATCAAACCGGAGGAGCGCAGCACGCCATGCGCCTCGAGTATCTTTCCGGCGGCTTCACAATCCATCTTAAGGGCAAGGCTGATCAATTGTGCCAAGCCACGATCGGATAGGTCGCCGCAACACTCAACGATGTTGCACAAGGTGCGGCAGTTTCGGATGATGACGTGCATGCCGATCAGATCTTTTTCATTTGCAGACAAAGGCACGGCTCTTGGCAGCAGATCCAGATTTCCGTACAAGATTTGCGGCTTGACCACCTCGAGCCGCTCGAGTTCAGCGAGACACGAGGCAGCCAGTGGCGCGATCTTTCCGGCTTCCGGGCAGTCAGCCTCCCCCAGAACTGCGGCGACATCCTCCGGCTCGCAATGAGAGACGCTTGCCACGATCTTTGCGCCGCTTCGTGCCAGGATTCGGAGTGCCAGGATTCGGCCGTAGCTTTCTATCTGTTCTACCAGGCCGTCATCCGACAGGAAGCATGTCTGACATTTCGCATGTCTTACCATAGTCGCTCCCGTGACAGGTTGCGACCAAATAGATATCACGAGGCAGCGACAGGCTGCGTCGCATCACAACAGGTCAAGCCATTTTAACTATTACGTGCGACACCGCATGAATTGGCAGTCAAGAGCTCTCGAGAGTCGGAGGGTCTGGTGAAGATTCGAATTTACATAACCACATGCCGTCGGCCACTCCAAATGGCCCAGGGGTCTCAGGTGTGAAGCAATCATAATGCGACCGCACGCGGTTTTGGCGAACCACAACTCTGACGACCAACTGCTCTTGCCATATTGCTTGAAAAGGTGAAATGACCTTTACTTTTCTTGCCAAATACGAAACAAAGGTGAATTGCACATGAGCTACTTGGATCGATTCCACAGGAAACTGGAACGGTGCTGGAAGGGAAGTTTGATCAGCGTGCCGGAGGCCAAGGCAATCGAGCCCAATGCCAAAAAGTACTTGAGCCAGTTGGCCGGCACGCGCCAGGTGGAGAAGGTGACCTGGGGCTGGTACTGGGTGCCTGACGAGTACAAGGATTTTTTTGATTTCCTGGCAAGAGACCATAACTTCAAAGTCCTGCAAAAGCAGTCAGCTGCCGCTTCATGGAATGGTGATTTCATCCATCGCGATAGCTTCACAGTCGCGGTCCGGGACAGCTCTTACGCACGGGCCTTGAAAACATTCGCTAATTCGCAAGGGTGGAACGTCGAGGTAGAGACCAGAGATTTCGAGAAGAACCAATACCCGAGGATGCGGGGCTTGCCCGTGGAAGAATTAGAAGACACCATTGTTGATTGCGTCAAGGAGTGGGCTTTTGCAGATGCCTTCGCGTCTGTGCTCCAGAACAAGGACGCTGTTGACTGGGGCAGGATCTCCCGACACTATGGAGAGCGGATTCCCCAAAGCAACATCCGCGTCGGCAAGGTTTTGAAATATGGCACAGCGATGATGCGCAGCCGAAGCAAGGATCTTAAGCACGGTGCGCATCTTCCACGCGTTCCCGATGACTTCGTCAGGCGGCAGGTCGAAGAGGCCGCCGAGCGGGTGACTGAACTCGGCCGACTCACAAAAGCCTTGCGGGGCTAGGAGCCCGCTGCAAAAGCAGGAGTCTTGAGACGATAGTGCAGATAGCCCCTCGCCCCACAATCCATTCAATGTCACAGGCATGGAGAATGTCATGCGGTCCTCGATCTATCGTGGTTTGTTTGCATCATGCATCTGCGTTTCAGCGTGGATTTTTCTGTCGTCGGCAGTTGCCCGGCAGGATTTCCCGATTTTGACCCGGGATGCGCCTCCGGCTAATTCCATTTGGCTTGACAGCCTCGACCTCAGCAAGATCGAGCAAGGCTGGGGTAATCCGCACGCAGGACGCTCCGTGGACAACAACCCAATAAAGATTCACGGCGTGAGTTTTGTGCATGGCGTCGGCACGCACGCCGAGAGTGAAATGAGGATCGATCTAAAGGGCGCCGCAACGCGATTCCTTTCGATGGTCGGTGTCGACGATGAAACGCAAGGTCGCGGGACGATCCGCTTCGAAGTATGGGTTGACGGCAGGAAGGTCGCTGAGACCGGTGTCCTGCGCGGCGGCACCGAAATGACACCGATTTCCGCTGACCTCACCGGGGCAAAGGAGCTGGTGTTGACGGTAGTCGATGGGGGCGACGGCATCGACTACGATCACGCTGACTGGGCCGGCGCGATGCTGGTCATGTCACCCGGTGCAACGGTGTAGCCTCAGACCACGTCTCCGCCTTTGCCACCTCCGCCCGTCTTGGCGCGAGGCACATCACCGAAACCGGCAATAAATGGTCCGAGAACGGCGGGCGCCACGCCGGGAAGGCCATTCCTGTTCCTCGTCCCCGCCACCGGCCGTCCACCGCTGAGATTTTCAGCCAGAAACCTGCCCGAAGGGCTCGAACTCAATCCACAGACCGGCATCATTTCCGGCTCCCTGAAGAAACCCGGCACCACACTCGTGGAGCTGACAGCGGCAAACGATCTCGGCAAGGCGAGCCGGCAATTGACGATCGTTGGAGCCGAACACAACCTGGCGCAGACACCGCCGATGGGCTGGAATTCGTGGAACT
>JBEKYG010000176.1:0-8339 GCA_049511215.1 Acidobacteriota bacterium
TAGCTTGGCCGGTGTGTTAAACCAGATCGCCAGATCCGACGATGCCCCGGAAAGCGGGACAGCCCAGCACAACAAAAACGCGCAAAGAAAAATGACGAGAGGTTTGTTCATCGATCCCTCGCAAAGCCGAGTTTCAACGCTGAAGAAACAATCGCGCTCACTTGTTTACGATTCGACGGGATCAGTGTTTTTTCCCGGATCCAGTCCACCTCGGGTCGTTTTCGGGCAAGTACTTGCCCACCATCTCCATCAATTCAATAGCATTCAGACACCACTGCGCGGTGCTGTTGGTGGACACGCCGGGAACTTCATCCACGGCGATCGGCACATCCGGACTGGCGATCTTTACAGAGGAGAAGACCTCCCCGGCGGCACTTTTGGAGGGTGAACCAAGAAAATCCTGCCAGGCCCGCCGCGCCAGTTTAGGATCCTGTTTAATGTAAGCCGCAAACGCCGCCATCTTGGCGTACCAGTTCCCCTGACGGCTGTTCATTGCAGCGCCCAGGATTTTCGTCTGCTCATTCGCCGGCGCCGTCAGGAGCTCGCAATATTGTAGCCAGGCTTCGTCCCACTCGGGCAGGTGGATCAGGCCGCGCATTTCGAAGCACAGCTCCGGCCCGCCGAACAATGCTGCCAGATGGGGAATGAACACTTCATCGTGCAGATGGTAAAGCGTTCCCGTCTTTGGGTCATATCCGTAGGATTGTCCGGAGAATAGTTTGTGCGGCATGGCCGCCATCGACTTCATCCCGGTAATGATCTTATCGCGATATTGGGTGTCGCCTGTGCGTTCCCAGGCAGCCAGCCAGTTGCTGCAGAAGGCAAACCAATCCGGGCCGACGCGGGCATGGGTAGGATACTGGGTCTTGGGCTCGATTTTGCGGAGCGGGTCGACATCAACAAGCCGGAAATCGGCATTGACGACCTCTTGCATGAGATCGCCGGTGCGCTCGTCGGTCGTGAGGTAATAATAAAAGCGCTTGAGCAGAGCCTCACTGATCCGGGCCTCTTTTGCGCCATCGCCCCAGTGCCGCACGTTATGACGCGAACCTAATCCGGCAAAAGGGCCGAGGTGATAGACATCCACTTCCTGGGTATGCCGGGTCATGGCCTCGGCCATGCGGAATAGATCCGCCCGGCCGGTGCGCAGAAAGCTGTACCACAACCATAGGTCCGGCATCAGTTCGGTGTTGGCCCAGGCAAAACCACCGACATCGTAGCGCCAGGCATGGCGGCCGGGATCATAGCTGTGCATGACATCGCCATAGTCCCAGAAGCCGTACCAGCGCCGCTGTTCAACCTGATCCTGATAAAACATAATCGCCTTGTCCAGCTGGCCCTCAATCCACTTTTTTCCGGCAGTCGAGCGGTCCGGCAGGCTCCAGATGCCGAGCGCCGGAATCGAGTGATAATACTCCGGCGGGCAAACCAGCTGCGGCGTCTGCATGCCGGAGTGGGCTAGACTGAAAAGCGTTTCATTCGAGGGCGTATCGGCAAACGCGCACAGTATCAATTCGCTGGTTCGCGCCACCCCGGTGGCCGTGCTCGATCCCGGATCAATGTCTTCGTAGGATGCTTCCAGCCCATGCTCCTTGTTGTCGTAATGGCGCAGATCCATCGCCGGCACATCCGGAGACCACAGCCAGGCCGTCAATTCCGAAGTATCGGTAGAGGCTTTTTCGATCTCCATCCCGGTCGGGGCAAGTTGCCAAAAATTCTTCATGCCCACGGCCAGGCCGCCCGTTGTGTCGCCGGCAAACGCCATGCCAAGCGATCGCTTCCCTGATGCAACGTTGATCCAGCTGCTGTAAGCGCCGGTGCGCTTCTGGATGGCGAAGGAGTCAGCGGAAGCTTGCACTACTTTGTAGCCGTCCCAGACGGCCATCATTTCCACGTTTTCCTTGCCCTGGAGATCTTCGATGTTGGGTATCGGTTTGCCCGCAATTTGCCTGGCGTATAAGTCCGGAGTCGGATTTCGCCGGCCGGCGATCAGCCGCACCGGCTCGGCGAGCAGCCCCGTCTCTCCAGCCAGCCGCACGTGCCGGTTATGCACCTGCTCACGCATCGGCACAGAGAAGCGCAGGCCCAGGCCGCGGATGAAGTCCTTCTCTTGATCGCCATCGAATACAAACGAGTGGACCATCCGTATCGAACTGAGTCCGGCATAAAAATAAAGACGAAGCGTGAACGGGAGCCACGATCGATTTGACGATGTGGATTTGTGAACGCCCTCAATTTTCACCACGGCGCGAACCGGCCCGGACTGTTCCAGCGCGACCGTCTTGATTTGGCTGATAAAACTTTCGTCGCGCAGAACGCCCGCAGTCTCATATTCCGAGCGATTTTCCAGGATTGCGATCAGCCGGCCGTCCTTCCCGACTTCGCGTCCGTTCATCTTGATGGAACCGATAAAAGATGATCCCTCGCTCGGGATCGTGCACTGAATTGCGCCGCTATCGATGTCAATGCCGCCTGCGTGTTGCAGTGCCCGTATGGCCGCCGGCGGCACAGCCGGATTCCCCGGCAGCAGCGTCAGCGGCCCGGAAAGTCCGGCGTTGGCGCTGAGCGCGTGCCCGGTCCATTTGATCGAACCGTCCGGCCAGTACGCAAGCGGCCAAGATTGGAGCGGAACGGTCTTTCCGTCGGCCGCCGACAACGCCAAGGCACTGTTCTTTTGGAGGATGCCTTGCGGCCAAGGAACCCCGAAACTGACGCCTAGTTCGACCGAGGGCGCTACGCGATCGAGCCAAAGGAGCGAGACGCCTTGTTTCCGGAGTTGGACTCGGGATCCCGTTGTCTCATGGATCCCGTTGCCTGGCAAACCGGGAGCAGCCGCGCGCTGTGCGCTGGAAAAGACACCGGCAGTCAGCAACAGCAAAATAAATGATCGATGTCGATTTCTAGCATCCATCGCAACTTCCAATCTTCCTGGTCGGCTCTCAGATAGTCCATGATTGACAGCCAATTTCGTAACTACTCAGGTTGTTTGACCGAAATCTGGTTGTTCTCGGCATCGGAATCGCTATCGACTTTGTCCATGATATATTTTCCCGTTGCTTCTCGAATCGAGTATCCGCGCTGTCCGAGTTTTGTCAGCATGGCAACGATTCGGTCAAGGAGTTTTTTCGCCTCGGCGTTCTCTGGGGCCGAAAGAGCACCACACACTTCCAGAACGTCTTGTATTGCACCGCATTCGAGGGCGGAACCCCGGGCGATCTCGAAAAACCGTCTCCGGTCACCTTCGGTCGCTTTGCCGTTGCCTTCTGCGATGTTAAGAGGAATCGCTTGCGAGGCCCGAAGCAACTGGTCCTTGGCGTTCCGATGTGCTTTCAACCGTTCGCAGAGACGATAGGCCCAGCTAACGTACTCGATGGCGGCGCGATAGACATGCAATTGTTCATGTCCGAAGGTCATACGGCTCCTTTCGATTCCAATCAGAGTGCTTCTCGGGGTCGGAATCGGAATCGCTATCGAATCTATCGTTGACATTTTCGGCGTGGAAAGGTCATTCGTTTCATTTCGATTCCGATTCCGACCCCGATTCCGACCCCGATCAAAGTCTTCCTGCCAACCAACTGAGTAGTTACTGGAAAACAGCATGCCTCATGGTCGATCGTCCGGCGACGGCCAGCGGCTAATCAAATCGAAACCAATCAAAGTCGGCGTGACCTTGATTCTGCGCCCCGGCTGGTGCCAGGCAGAAGAGCCCAACCTTGGCACCAATCCACCTGCCGGCACGAGCGACAAAAGGCTCACCTAGAGTCGTGAATTGTTTGCCATCGCTGCTGTAGCTGAAATGACAGATCGCACCTGGAGCGACTTGGACTCGGAGAAGAATTGAGCTGCCCGAATGAGCAACGCTTGCTTCTTCAACCTCCTTGCCGGCATTGTTTGCATTTCTACACGAAGTCATGATTACGTGATAACCTGAGGTCGTTTTTTCTACCGCCAGGAACGCGTAGTCCATTCCCATCATCACCAGGCCGGTCCTCGCGCCGGTGGCGAGCTTACTATAGTCTGCCTTGGCAGTGACCGTGAATGCCGGCGCCGGCAGTTTCTGGAGAATCAGGTTCGGAACAGACCACAGGTTCAGGTCTTTGTCCGGCATGGGCACCGAAATCAGCCGCAACCAACCAGGACGCGCAGCAAGCGATGCCCACCGGTCCAGGTAGTTTGCGTGCCATTGCCATTGCAGCCCGAGCTTGTTCGTCGCAAATTCATCGCTCGTCTGCGGAATCGCCGCCGCAACCCGCCTGCCGACATCGGGCTTTTTGTAGGTTAAGACAGGCTCCCCTTTGCCGTCGCCGTCCCGGTCGATGCCGATGACAGGCCAATCCTTAATCCAGGTGACGGGCTGCAGGTGAGTGACGCGCCCGTAGGCGCCGCGATCCTGGAAGTGAATGAACCAGGATTCGCCGGATTTCAACTCTACCCATGCGCCCTGGTGAGGACCGTTGATTTCTGTCCTGCCTTGGTCCATGACAACTCTGTCTTCATAAGGCCCGTAGATGTCTTTCGATCGCAGCACGGTTTGCCATCCGCCGGTCACGCCGCCCGCGGGAGCGAAGATGTAATAATAGCCGCTTCGTTTATACAGCTTGGGGCCTTCGATCGTCGGGTGATGGGCGTGCCCGTCGAATACGAGTTTGCCGTCATCCAGAAGCCTGGTGCCGTCGGGGCTCATGCGGTGCATGGTGAGAATGCTGTTGACCCCTGCGCGGCTGTTAGCCCACGCATGCACCAGATAGGCATTGCCATCGTCGTCCCAGAAAGGACAGGTGTCGATCCAGCCTTTTGCCTCCCGAACGTGGACGAGCGGTTCCCAGGGACCGGCAGGATTCTTGGTCTTGGCCATGAAAATCCCCAGATCGGGATCGCCGAAGTAGACATAAAATTCGCCTTGGTGACATCGGATGCTCGGGGCCCAGACGCCATTGCCGTGTTGCGGTGCATTGAATGTCTCGAAGGGATACCTCTGAAACACGTGCCCCAGAATCGTCCAATTGACCAGATCCTTCGAGTGAAGCACGGGCAGGCCGGGCGAGCAGTTGAAACTCGAGGCAACCAGGTAAAAGTCGTCCCCGACACGGACGACGTCGGGATCGGAATAATCCGCATAAATTATGGGATTCTTGAATGTACCGTCGCCGTTGTCAGGCACCCAGGCCGACGATCCGCCCAAGCGACCCGATTTTGCCGGGTCCACCCGCGGTGGTGCGGGGGCTGCCATCCAGCACACAGCCGAGACCGACAGGAGGATCGTGCGCATCCAGGACTGCCTTCCCTTTTGCATGGCAATCTCCAATCAAACACAAACTCCGCGATCTCCATGAGGCAGCGTAGCCGCAACAAAAATCAAACACCAAGACGCGAAGACTCTAAGACGCCAAGAAATCAAGGATTAAGACTGTTGGTTCCTTGGAGTCTTGGCGGCAGATACCCTTTCCGCCCGGCAAAGGACTTGCGGGTAGGTAGCACCAAAGGCTTGGTTGCCCTTGCGCGCCAACGCCAAAGGCTGCAGGAGTAAATGGAATTCGTCCCAAAGCTGGCCATCCGCGGACGGCGAGAACACTGACGGCTTCCTGCTCCGGCAGGAATACGGCGGGCGGCATCGCTCTTGGAGGCCTCCGCACCGACATAGACCCCAAACAACAGTCCGCGCCGGCTTAGTCACAAGCCGGCGCGGGAGCAACAAATAGAAACCACCGATAGCCAAAACGGCTCAGGCCGCTGCCTGCTCCGTATCAGAAGTTCAGCTTCATGGCGAACTGCAGAATACGCGGATCGCCTGCGGCCGTGATCACGCCGAACGTGGAACTGCTCAGCGACAGGGCGGGCGCGTTGAAGTTGGTGTGGTTGATGACGTTGAAGGCCTCGAAGCGCCACTGCCACTGCCAGCGCTCGCTCAAATGGAACGTGCGGCTGAATGCCAGGTCGAAGTTGATCGCGCCCGGTGCGCGCGCAACATCCCTTCCAAAGTTCCCGAATGTTCCCGCGGTCTGAGTTGCAAATGCATTGCGATCGAGATATTTGACGGGATTCGGATCGGAGAGATATATATTGCTGGACCCCAGGTTGGGTCGGTCATCCCCGATTCCGGTCTGCGAAATGTCCGTGCCATCGGTCACGAGCATGGGCAGGCCGCTGCGGATGGAGACCATCGGCGAAAGCTGCCAGTTTCCGAGAACCCGGCCGACAAACCCCTTCCCCTTGGCCGGACTGATTACAACCAGCGACCCGTTCATCTGGTGCTGGACGTCGAAACCGCAGTTTCCGCGGTCCGCGGCGCGGTTATTAGGATTCTGGTATGCCGAGGATGTTGAGAGCTCACCCCTGAAATCCATATCGCTGATGCAATGCGACCATGTGTAGTTGGTCAGTATGCTGAAGTTCTGCGAGAACCGGTGCTGAAGCGAAACAAGCATGGCGTTGTAGTTGGCATTGCCGCCCTGGTCGCCGAAGGTGTACTGGGCGTAAGACGCCCCGTACGTCGGATTCTGCAAATAGAGCCGTCTTCTCAGGTTGGTAGTGGCGCTGGTGCCGTTGTACACCGCGGGATTCATGTCTTCTGGAGCCCACACGTGGGTCGTCTTATTGCCGAGATAAGTGGCCGATGCCATCCAACTGTTGCCAAACTGCCGCTGATAGCTCAGGCTCCACTGCACCATATAAGGCGGCTTCATATCAGTGGGAAGCCCGACGTAGTTTCCGTAGTTGGGGAAGCTGTAGGTCTTGGGGATGGGCGAGGGCAGCGGAAACGGAACGCCTCCCGAATATCCCTGCCAGGGATTCGTTAAGCCTCCCGCCGGGTACGTCAGGTCAATCGACGTGCCGTAAGGAGTGTTGGTAGTCTGGCGCTCGTTATAGAACATCTCCTCGCTGTCGCGGAGAAGGGCGCTGGAAACACGAATCGTCTCGCGGCCTTTTCCGCTTGGATCCCAAGCCAACCCGATGCGCGGCGAAAAATTCAGAAGGTGGTGATTCTGGAAGCCCTTGGGAACTCCGGGATCGCCGTAGAAAAGCAAGCCCGGGGGGGCGTTGGTGTAAACAGTGCTCCTTGTTCCGGCGTCAAAAGCAGCCTGGGAAAAGCTTTCACCCCGGTTGAAGTAATCGTAGGGTACCAGGGCGGGATCCCAGCGCAGGCCTGCGTTGAAGGTCAGGTGGCTTGACAGCCGAATGCTGTCCTGAACGTAAAATGCCAGTACCGTGCCCCGCGTCGCGTTCTGCAGATTGGCGCTCTGGGTAAAGTCGTTCAAATAGCCAAGCATGAATTCAGCCAACGCATCATTCATAGTTTTGCCGCTTGCGTACTGTCCATTGGCGGAGAAGCTGCCATTCGCATTCCATATGTTGATGGAGTTGAACTGGTTACGCTGGTAATCCACCCCGAAGCCGATCTGGTGCCTGCCCCGGACGAGGTCGACATCATCGGAAAGGTGGACGGTGTTGACGTTGAACCATGCGTTGGCGCACGTGCCGCAACCGACACTGAAGTAATTGCTGACCGCCACCTGGATGAAGTTCGGTACCGGCACAGGCACATTGATTCCTATGGTCGATGGATTGATGTCATTCGCCGGCGAGCCCCGATTGTTCCGGCGCCGTGTCCAAGTGGCGTGAAACGAGTTCAGGGTCTTGCTGTTGAATGTGTAAGTATCTCCCAAGGTAAATGTTTGCGCCCGTTGCGTGTTTCCATACTGGGTGGTGGTGAGCAGATTCTTGCCGTCATAAACAGCGGGGTTGTTGTAATCGTCGATGAAGTACCGGCCATAAAGGCTGTGCTTGGCGCTCTGCATCCAATCCACGCGCCCGATCACCTGCAGTTCGTCTCCAGTCCTGGGGATGCCATAGATAATCTTGCCGCAGGGGTCGGTCGATAGCGGAATCAGCTTTATCAGGTTGAGGGCCTGCTGATTGAAGCGGTTGACAGGGATCTGGTTGTTCGTAAACGCCAGACCGTTTTGTGGGTCTATGACGCTCTTAGCCTTCCCACCCGAGACGCACCCGGCGCCGTCGATGACGCTGAAGTCGCCGTTCAAAACCGCCTGGTTGGGCACATAACTGGTCGTCTGGGGCGGATCCTGGCGGTTATACATTCCCTCGAGGCCGCCGAAGAAAAACAGTTTGTCCTTAATGATCGGGCCGCCGATCGTACCGCCGAATTGATTCCGCTTCAAGCTGTCTTGCGCGGTCGCGAAGAAGTTGCGCGCGTTCAGGTCGCCGTTGCGGAGGAATTCGAAAACGTTCCCATGAAAGGCGTTGGTTCCCGATTTCGTGACCGCGTTGACCACACCAGCCGGACGCAATCCAAACCGCGCCGGAAGACTGCTGGTCTGGAC
>JBEKYG010000177.1:0-8326 GCA_049511215.1 Acidobacteriota bacterium
GCGACAGGATACCCATTTCCTAATTTCGACGAGCGCATAGACTCAGCTAGCCGAGGTGAAATTAGGAAATGGATATCCTGTCACCGAATTTCTTTACGCTTGAGCCTTCGCCCCGGTTGCCAGTTTGTGCGCAATCTCGGCCGCCAGCTCCATGGTGGTATTGTTTCCTCCCATGTCGTAGGTGCGCACCTTTCCCTCGCGGATCACGCCTGCAACAGCCTCTTCCAGGCGTGCGGCCATTTCGGTTTCTCCCAGCCAGTCCAGCATCATCTTGGCAGCGAGAATGGTCGCGATCGGATTGACTTTCAGCAGGCCGGTATATTTCGGAGCGGATCCGTGTGTGGGCTCGAAAACCGCCAGATTGTTGCCGATATTGCCCGAGCATGCGAAGCCCAGTCCGCCGACCATCTGGGCGCAGAGATCCGAGACGATGTCGCCATAGAGATTGGGAGCGACCAGCACATCGTAATTGAAGGGATTCTTGAGCAGCCACATGGTTATGGCGTCGATGTTGGCATCGTCTACCTGTATCTCGGGGTACTCTTTTGCAACAGCGCGGGCAGTCTCGAGGAAGAGCCCGTCCGTGGCACGAACCACATTGGCTTTGTGGATGACCGTAACTTTCCGCCTATGGCACTTTCTGGCGTATTCGAACGCCGCGCGCACGATCCGCTCCGAGCCATGCCTGGTGTTGATCTTGCACGAGATCGCATACTGGTCCGAAGCAAGCTGCTGAAACGGCGCGAACGGTTTTGAAATCTTGGCCAACAGCGCTGAAAGTTCCGGCGGCACCTGTGCGAACTCCACACCCGAGTAAAGATCCTCGGTATTTTCACGGAACACCACCAGGTCAATTCCCTCCCTGTAGTTGAGGGGGTTTCCTGGGTAGGCCTTGATAGGCCTGAGGCAAACATAGAGATCGAAAAGCTGGCGCATGCGCACAATCGGTGAGCGGTAGATAAAACCACGCCCTTTAAGCTCAGGCGACAACTCGGCCTCCGAGGCGTTGATCGGCTTCGAGGTGATGGCTCCAAATAAGGTGGCGTCGACATTACGAAGCAAATCGATCGTTCGCCCCGGCATTGGGTCTCCTTCCTTCACCCAGAAATCCCAGCCGATATCCCCATGGAGGTATTCGGCATCGAACCCCAACTGATCCAGCACCACCCGGGTAGCTTGAAGAATCTCAACACCGACGCCGTCGCCCGGCAGCCAGCCGATCTTGTATCTGGTCATAATGCATTCCTTTCATGATGCGTCCGAGAGCGCGGCAGCTCTATCCGCACGCGACTGTTCATGTTTCCGGGCCGGCTGCCGCGCAGCTTACATTCAGCCCAGTCTGCCTCCACCACATGAGGCCCAAGGATACACCGAGGCACGCCAATTTCTCAACTCCCGCACTCTTCTCTTTTCCATGGGCGCGTGGCTGCGCTATGATCAGCATGCGCTCAATGACTGATTAACTTACTTTTACACCAACCGGAGGGCCCTATGAGTTTGAGTTCCCAGCTGAGAGTGGAGCCGGGCCACAGTGCAAAGATCTTGCATCGAAACCCGAACGCGACTCCCGGTGTTAAGAATAAGGCGGGGGCCGAGGCGGAACTGGAAAAGAACATGTCCAGGCTCGCGGAGCTCCAGTATCTGCTTTATGCCGAATGCAAACACGCGGTGCTCATCGTTTTCCAGGCGATGGATGCTGGAGGTAAGGATGGAACGATCCGCCACGTGATGTCGAGCTTGAACCCGCAGGGAACCATGGTCACGTCGTTCAAGGTTCCGACGGCCGAAGAGGCGAAACATGATTTCCTCTGGCGTATCCATAAGGCCACTCCGCGGCTGGGCGAATTCGGTATTTTCAACCGCTCCCACTACGAAGACGTCCTGGTCGTGCGGGTTCACAATCTCGCCCCAAAGCCAGTCTGGTCGGAGCGCTACGATCATATCAATGCCTTCGAAAAACTGCTGGCCGAAAGCCATGTCAAGATCTTCAAATTCTTCCTCCACATCAACAAAGATGAGCAGAAAAAGCGGATCGAAAAACGGTTGGACGATCCGACCCGGCAATGGAAGCTATCGCCGTCGGATTTTGCCGAACGCGACTATTGGGACGATTACACCGAGGCCTATGAGGACGCATTGACACGGTGCAGTACGCCTTGGGCCCCATGGTACGTTATCCCGGCAAACAGGAAGTGGTTCCGCAATCTGGCGGTGTCCCACGTCCTGGTGGAGGCGCTGGAGGAATTGAAAATGAGTTTTCCCAAACCGAGCATGGATATATCGAAGGTCAAACTCAAGTAGAGGGGAGTCAACGCCCGCGTCACAAGGACCCGTTAAAGTCTCTTGCCATGGTACTGCGAGAACTGATCCGGCAAAATCTCGCCGCGTTTCAGCCGAAGCGGCTGACCTCCGGCTACGCCCGCAAGGCTGCCGTGCTCATGCCGATCTTCGAGCGCGACGGAGAGCCTTATTTTCTCTTGACCCGGCGCACGGAAGAGGTAAGCACACACAAGGGCCAGATATCCTTTCCCGGAGGAATGCTCCAGGCGGGAGAGAACCTGGAGCAGGCGGCGCTGCGTGAGACCTTCGAGGAAGTCGGCATAACTCCGGATCGCATCGATATCCTGGGAAGGTTTCACGACTACATTTCAATCACCAGCCACCTGGTCGCGCCGTTTGCCGGCTATATCGGCGGGACATTCGCCCCGGTTCCGCAGAGGACGGAAGTAGCTGAAGTGCTCCAGGTGCCGTTTGACATATTCGCAGATCCCAGCCGCTTGCGAACCGAACAAATGTTCCGCTCCGGCAAAATGATGGACGTTTACTTCTACCGATACGAGCCCTATGAAATCTGGGGGCTGACGGCGCATATCATCAAAGATTTTTTCGATGCGCTCCACCTCGCCTGACTATGGAAGCATTGCTGATAAAATATGGTTATCTGGTGCTGCTGTTGGGGATTGCGGTGGAGGGTGAGGTCGTCCTTCTGGCCGGGTCGTATCTTGCGCACCGCGGTCTCATATTCAGCCTGCCTCTGGTGGTGCTGACGGCGATCATCGCCAACTCCGGCGCCGGCCAGGTCTACTACCTCCTCGCCCGAGCCCGGGGGCGGGACTGGCTGCAGAAGCGCTTCGGCGAGCATCCTCGCTATCGGAAGGTGCTGAACCTGATGGCACGCCACGGCAACTGGCTCCTGCTCGGAAGCCGGTACGCCTTCGGGTTTCGCATAATCATATCGGCGGCTTGCGGGGCGCTCGACATGCCGCCGCTGCGGTTTACCATCATCAACATGCTCGCCAGCATTATTTGGGCGATACCCTTTTCGCTGTTCGGGTTTTATCTCAGTACCGTCGGCGAGAAGCTGAGTCTTAATTTCAGGAGATATGAGCTGTGGATGCTCCTGGTCTTCCTGGCCGCGGCTGCGGCTGTGCTGCTCGTGCGTCATTTGCGCCACGCCGAATGGATCGAAGATGTGAAGGCAGCGGATGTGCACACCTTCGTGCCACTTCTCGTCGGCGTCATGGGAGTGATCAACCTGTTTGAGGCTATATTGCCCCGCGATCCCGCGACCATGAGGGCTCTGAGAAGCTGGCTGCCCCCAGAGGTGACGCAAGGCAGCCGCCCCTTGATTCTGTTTGCCGGGATCGCTCTCTTGCAGGTCTCACGCAACCTGGTGCGCCGCAAGGAACTCGCGTGGTATGTCGCGATCATCGCGTTGGGCCTGTCGCTCCCCCTGCATGTTGCCCGGGGCCTCGATCTCCAGCACTCGCTGATCTCCGGGTTTCTGCTAGTCTATCTGATCTTGAATCGGCGCCGTTTTTATTCCCGCGACGATCCGATTTCGATAAAGACTGCGGTGCTGATGGTGCCGCTGTTGGCGGCCACGGTGTTCGCCTACGGCTTCATAGGCTTGATTCACTTTCGGCAACAGTTCAACTGGTATCCGGGTGCCAGCCCTTTTAGCGAAACGATCCGTTCAGGCATCCTCACCTATGGCTCAAACCTGGTCCCGATCACGGTGGTCGCGGCATACTACCTCGGCTCCTTGCGGATCGCCGGTTGGCTGGCCCGCCTATACCTGCTCGCTTTGATCCTGAGGCCGGTGATCCTGCGCGATCGCATGGAAGCACCGCATGCCAAGGTCGAGGGCATCTTCGCGTTGCACAGCCAGGACTCTCTTTCAGCCTTCGCCGTGCAGAGCGACAAGCACCACCTGCTCGTCGCCGAAGGGCGCGGCCTGATCGCCTATGCCACCCAGGGATCGGTAGCATTGACCTGCGGGGACCCGATAGTACAAGACGAGCTTCTCGTGGCAAGCATCGGAGAGTACCTGGAGTTTTGCCGAAAAAGCGGCTGGACGCCTTGTTTTTACGACGCGGCAGAGGTGCGCATCCCCGTCTACCAGAGATTCGCCCTGCGCGCGTTGAAAATTGCCGAGGAAGCCGTCGTCGACCTCCATCAATTCACAATGTCAGGAAGCAAGAGTGCTAATTTGCGCGCCATGGCCCACAAAGCTGTCAAGTACGGCATGACGGTGCGCCGTTACAGCCGGAAGACGCAAGTGGATCGGTCGATTGACGAGCAGCTGGAGGAGGTGTCGGAGGAGTGGCTGTCGGAAAAGCATCTCGGTGAACCAGGATTCACGCTGGGCCGTTTTTCACTTGAAGATCTGGCGGAAATCCCAGTATTTCTCGCCTTAGCCGGCGACAAGCTGGAAGCCTTCTGCAGCTGGCTGCCCTATCGCAAACGCGAGGCTGCAGTATTGGACTTGATGCGGAAACGCACGGAGGCTGCCGCGGGCACCATGGATCTCCTGCTGTCCCAATCGCTGCTACACCTGCAGGCAGCCGGCGTCGTCGAGGCCAGTCTCGGGAATGCTCCATTGGCCAACGTTGCCGGCCCGCGCGGCCCTCTGGAACGTGGCGTAGCCTTGCTGTTCGAAAACATGAATGCGTTTTATGGATATAAAAACCTATTCCAGTTCAAACAGAAATTCGCTCCCCACTGGGAGGGGCGGTATCTTGTTTATCCGCAAGGAGCCGACTTGCCCAAGGTCGCTTCCGCCCTGGCCGGCGTGCAACGCAACCGAGGACTGCTTCGGCTTTTGTTGAAAAGTTAGGAGGGGAAACACCCTCCCTACCTCACTTGGACTTTGACCTGGACCTCGACGTGGACTTGGACTACATAGGATGCTCTCGAAAATGTGTCGAGCACAATAACATCCAAGTCCACGTCCAGGTCCAAGTCCACGTGGGGGAAGCGGTTTATGTTAGCGCTTACGGGTCTGCGCCCTTTCCTGATTTCTTAGGCGAGTTTGCGATCAGCCGGCCGGAGTGAAACCGTCGATTGGGTAGTCTTTTTTCAGATTTCGCGGGTATAATGACCAGGAATGCGCCTGTTTCGGCGCAAATCATATCGTCAAGGAGCGAGCAAAATGGAAGACGCAGTCATTCTCTCAGGCGTTAGAACACCCATCGGGGCTTTTCTGGGCTCACTATCATCTCTCAGCGCCCCTCAACTTGGAGCGAATACCATAAGAGAAGCAGTCAAGCGCGCCGGCATCGAGCCGGCAGAGGTGGATGAGGTCATCATGGGCTGCGTGCTGACCGGCGGAATAGGACAGGCGCCCGCGCGGCAAGCGGCTCTCTATGGCGGCCTGCCGAATAGCGTCCCGTGCATGACCATCAACAAGGTCTGCGGCTCCGGCATGAAATCAGTCATGCTGGCGGCGCAATCGATTCGGCTTGGCGAATCCCGCATCGTGGTGGCCGGCGGCATGGAGTCCATGAGCAACGCCCCGTACGCGATGGAAAAGGCCCGCACCGGATTCCGCATGGGGCACGGTACGGTTCTCGATACCATGATCTACGACGGGCTTTGGGATCCATACAACAATACGCACATGGGAAACTGTGGGGACCTGTGTGCAAAGGAAGGTAACTACTCACGAGCGCAGGTCGATGAATACGCCGCCGAGAGCTACCACCGAGCGCTCGCAGCCCAAAAAGAAGGACGTTTCAATGTCGAGATCATTCCCGTGGCCATCCCACAGCGCAAAGGCGAACCCATTATTGTCAATCAAGACGAGGAGCCGGCCAAGGGGAATCCTGATAAGCTCTCCAGCCTGCGCCCGGCCTTTAGCAAAGATGGTGTGACAACCGCCGGCAACGCCAGCTCCATCGACGACGCCGCGGCCGCCCTGGTACTTATGAGCCGATCGGAAGCTGAAAAGCGCCGGCTCAAACCTCTGGGCCGTGTGGTGGCCTCTGCCACCCACGCTCAGGACCCGCGGTGGTTCACCACTGCACCCGTGTTCGCCGTGCAGAAGCTGTTGTCTGTCAATCGCCTGAACACCGGCGATGTGGACCTCTTCGAAGTCAACGAGGCTTTTGCAGTGGTTGCGATGGTGACAGCAGACAAGGTTGGAATACCTCGTGACAAGCTAAACGTCAATGGAGGCGCGGTCGCTTTGGGACACCCCATCGGGATGTCCGGCGCCCGCCTGATTTTGACGGCTCTACATGAGTTGCGGCGCAGAGGAGGACGCTATGCGGTCGCAACTGCCTGCATCGGCGGAGGCGAAGCAACCGCGATGCTGATCGAAGCAATCTAAAAGCCAAACTGGATCTCGCCGAAAACTCTCCTCTTCAGGATGTCGCCGAAAATGTGTTGCCGTATATCGTTATTCAATAGATTGATAGCCTTGATTGAGGTCGTGACTTTGCCTTCGGACCAGCGCACACCGAAACCGGCGTTGACCATTGTGTATGCGTCGGTAAAACCATAGAAGGTGGCGTCGCGGGTGTCCGCCCAGAAGGCCTTACCCGCATAGTTGATCGACAGATTTCCCAGGCAGCGCTTGGCACTCAGATTCACTCCGGCGTTGAACCGGCCGCGAGGGGGTATCGGCAGAAAGCCCGCGGGATATCGATAGGGATCGTCCAATGGAGAGCGGGTTTCGGGTAATGCCTGATAAGAGTAATTGGCGAAAGCGCTCAAGACAGGACTCAGAGAGTGGTCGCATGAAAGCTCAAATCCCTTGTTGCGTACCTTCCCATAATTGAACGTCTTGACGATGGAAGGGAGAACAATTCCCTGTTGCGCCAGCAGATCAAGAACCTGTGGCGGCAGCGGCCAGCCGGGCGGAGGGTTTTGAGACGTGTAAAAGGGCTGGATTCCCGCGGCGATAAGTGCCGACGGGCTTTGGAGGCTGTTGATGATGTGATTTGAGTCGTTAAGGTAAAAGGCCAGTCCCACATTGGTATGGCTGGGGAGCGTACCTGCATAACCGATCTCCCAGCCGGTCAGCGATTCAGCCTTCAGGTCGGCATTGCCGAGGGCGCGCGTCACGATGGGAAACTGCTGGTTGCCGAAGAGAGGGTTGATCATCCCAAGCGGCAGGTACCCGCCGATGATGGACATATCGACATAGTTGTCGATCGCCGAAGGTGATCGGTGGGCCATGTTGAAAGAGAACCGGAATGAATGGCGGTCAACCGGCTTAAAAACGATGGCGGCTCGAGGCGAAAAGATGGGCTCCGAAATATTCGAAAACTTGTCGAGCCGGAAACCAAGAGGCAAGCGGAACTTTCCCAGCAGGATCTCGTCCTCGAAATAGCCGCCTGCTTCGCTCCGATTCTTCGCGTTCGGTGCCAGTGTGATATCAAATGTACTGTAACGGAAATTCACCCCGTAATTGAGTAAATGGCGGCTGGTGACCAACTGTGTGTAGCCGCCTGAAATGTCGTAGGTTCAGCCTTAAAATTGATCCGGAGCACGCTGCCATCGCCGGCCCGGGTGAGCAGGCTGGGGGCTTGGCCGTCAAAAAAGTTCCCGAAGACAGCGAGGTGCAACCTGCCGTTCTCGTAATCCACCCGGCCGTAATCAAGACGGCTGCCTGGCTCCATTTGGAAAGGACCAATCGGAGTTTGGATGATTCCCTGGGACTGGGCAAACCCGCCTTCATAGGTCACACGACCCGAGGTCCCGATCTCCTGATCAACCCGGAGGTCAAACTTGGGCTGCCTGGTTCCAGGATTTGCATAAGCAACGTCGGAAAAAGAACCGCCGCCCACGGTTACGGACGGATCGAGGGGGCTCTTGGAAAACGGGATTTGTCCGGTCGGGCGGGGATAGGCATCCGAGAAACCGTAACCGGCCGAAACCCGATAGGACCATCGGCTGTTGACGGCTTGAGAGAAAGAAATATTTGCAGCGCCGAAGCCGCCGGGGCCCGAGCCCGCGCTCGCACCGGCGTCGCGGCTGAAACCACCGCCGGAGAGCGAGAAACTCAAGCCCGGCGCTTCGCGTGGCGTCTTGGTGATAA
>JBEKYG010000178.1:0-8321 GCA_049511215.1 Acidobacteriota bacterium
ACCGCGCTGGCCGCCTCGGGTGGCTCGCCCGCTTACACCTGGAGTATCCCCACCAGCGGGGGTGCGCTACCTCCTGGCGTTGCCCTGACGGCCGCGGGAGCCGTCTCCGGAGTTCCCACAACCGCTGGGACCTACTCGTTCACCGCCCAGGCAACGGATACTGCCGGCCAAGTAGCCCAGAAGGCTTTCTCCCTCGCCATCGCCGCCGCCCCTACTACCGCCGCGACAAGTGGCTACCTCTTCCAGGAGGGGTTTGAGAATGGGACCTTCGCGGCGTGGGCTCCGACTCAGATATGGCCAGCTCTCAATCCAGCAATTACGAATTCATTTGCGCATAGCGGAACACACTCATACGTCCAGTATTTCAATCTGTGCGGCGACAGCACGAATACCGCTTGCCTGGGCCCGACGCAAGATGTAAACCGCTTTATCTACACGTACTTTGATTCAACCCGCAACAATTCTCCAAATGGCCTCAGTACGGTGTACTTGCGGGCCTATCTCTACCTTAAGCATCCCGAACCCGATGGAACTGTTGACGTGATGAGGAAGCTCTACTGGATCGCAGATGAACAGTCCGGCGGGTGGTCTGGCATCTTGAAAACAGATGGGTTTAGCGGAGTACAGAAGTTTACCTTTGGAATTAACGGCTCATCACTCTGCGGTATCTCTGCGCAGACCAATGCCTTCACTTATCAAGGTGGTATTGGTTTTGATGCTTGGCACTCCATTGAACTGGGAGTGCAGCTTAACACGCCGGGTTTGTCCGACGGCGTCGTTACGTTGTGGGTGGACGGAACGCAAGTGGCCCAGAATAGTGGCTACAACATTCGAGGAAACTGTACGACCGGAACTCAGTTCATCAGCATCGGACGCCAGTCCCAACGCAACAACTATAATGTCATTGACGAATATCGATACTGGGACGATATCGTGGTATCCGGCAGCTACATAGGTCCGTAGGTAGTGACCTCTTCCCAAGTTCGGCCTACTCATGCTCCCTCTTAAGGTGGGCAGCCATGGGGCAAGGCGTGGTGGGCTGTATCTCATTGGGCTTTTCTGGCTGTTCATTACGTGCCGACCCCACAGTCGGCTTCCTACTCGGGGCTGGAATAGATAATAGCGGCGGCTGGGTGCCCTCTTTGTCAGCACCAGTGGTGGAGGGGGTTGGCGCCTTGAGCGGATCTCGCGGGGCCCTTCAGGGTCGGAGGAGTATGGATCGGCTCTTCGATCGGATCGTAATGTCATTGCCCTTGTGACAGCGAAGGGAAATGAGTCTGTAGACCCTCAAATGTGGCGGCGAGGACCCAAGGGTGTCATATCTCAGGTCTTGTGAGGCTGCACCCACGAACTCCAGCCCCAAGTCGGCTGGAACAATAACCAGTAGACTCTCCCTGCCGGCGAGCGAAATGGAGGGAACTGGTGTGGGGAGCGCCTTCGGTGTCCCATCATACAGTATGCGGGTCTCCCGCTCATATCCAAGAGCCACGACCATCGGGCCTGGTCTGCCCAACCTCTCGGGAATTGGTCGGTCGAACCCGAACACAGCGTACATAGGAACGTCGGGGAAATAGTTCATCAGAACGCGCCACATCCCAGGCTCAAAGCTTAGGACAATTGTCGGGTCCTTTCGCAGGGCACTCCTAATGCTGGGAAAATACACATCCTTAATCGCATCAGCATCCCGGACGCCCCGGTCAACGTAAGTCTGCACCTCCAAACCAAGCATGTGGGGGATCATCTGCAATCTCGTTTGCCAGACGGTGGTCCCCGGAAGCCCTTCCGGTTCCGCGGGTAAACGTGCTCCCAGTCCCGGTGTGGCGAAGAAGAAGTATGTTTGGGCGAGGGCTGGAAGGAGTGTGGCAGCCAAGAATAGCCTACGGCCCTGAGGCGGAGGTGGAATTTGGAGCGTCACCCAGTGGGCCAGGATTATGATCGCCGCAGGCAAGAACGGAAGGAGATATCCTCCTCTCCCGAAATGGATAAGGCCCATAAAAACCAAGGCAGGTGCAATCCATACCAGAATAAAAAGCTCCTGTTCCCTTGTCAGGCCGAGCGGAGTTAGAGTCTTGGCGGGATGCCGAATCAACAGAGGTAAAAGGATAAGAGCTGCCGACATTCCAATGGCGAGAGCTCCCAGCATTCGCACTGCCATCCGAGCGTGGACGGACGGGGCACCCCCAAATAAAACCGACGTCCTCTGGACAGTCAACAGAAATTGCACGCTGAGTGCGTGTGAGTACGCCTGATACCCACCCGCAAGTACCAACATTGGAATGTACCAGCTCAGATAACCGAGAAACGCTACAGCCAATAGCAGGGGAAAGAAGCGCCGACAGGGCTTACATCTCCAAAAAGGAAAGAGCAAGAGGGGAACAAAATACAGAACCTGGTCTTGACGCATACCGCTGCTAAATGCGAAGGCTCCGGCGGCAAAGATTGCCGTGCGTTCGCTGGGACGGGTCCAAAACCGGTGAACGCACAGCACCGTTAACAAGCCTCCGAACGCACCAGCCGGGTAGACGTCCCCGGTCAGGCTGTAATGCCACATCAGCGGATTTACCAGCCAAAGCCAAGCTGCCAAGTAGGCTGTTCGCCTTACCGCAAGAATTTCTAGCGCCAAAAGAAACACAAGCACTACTGATAAGGCCGAAAATGTCGCTGAGAGCAATCCTATAGATATGCTTTCATCGTGAATGACCGAAATCAGATGATGTAGCAACCCCACGTATAGAATGCAACCCGGAGGATGGGGTTGGTGATTGAGAATGTCAAAGTGATATGTGCCAAGCACGAATTGGCTCGTATCCCAGCCGCTCAAGTATTTGCTGTGGAACGGAAAACGCGTAATAAAGGCGACAAGGAAGAAAGCGAAGCTAACCAGGGCATCCTGGGCAGCCGCCCAGGCATGTCGTTTCGTTGCTAAGGATGATTGCAACTGGAGCTGTGAGTAATCTGCTCCCGGAAATTCCACCGATCGCACCCCAACCTAATCACGATCCCGCGTCGTCTTCCTGAGCGAGAACTTTGGTCTACCCCAAACCGCGAGTCTAGCACAATAGCGCGCTCGTTCTTTATGGATCCGAATCGAGCTGTCTCCGAGATTTCCCCAAGCTTTCCCGACAAACAATTCGGCAAAAACCTGTTATGTATGAAGGGGGTGAAAACTGCTGAGAGGAGATGTGCAGCTAGGTGTGCTCGGCGCCAACGTATAGATGCTGGTATCAGGGGTGGTCGATCTCGACTTCAGGAATCCGTCGCTATCCCGAAGCTTCGGGATACGTGTCATGGACCCGGCGCTTGGCCCTGTAAACGCGCTCCCTTGCTGGGACCGGAATCTTCATTTCCAAAACACGACCTGGTGTCGGCGGTCAGCGCCCCGTGGGGCGATTAACGACGGTAAACCACGACGGTTTTTCAGGCCGAGGCGCGTGCGCTTCGAGAACCCACTCCGTTTCGCTTCGTTTCGTGAAACCCGCCTCGGGAAAAAGAGAAGATGCCGGTGTGTTACGGTCAGTGGGGAGAAAGCGCCCGACGAAAGGCTTTCCATCGGATTCGGCGTCGAGCACCAATCTCAACATGAGCCGCTCGAGCTCAAAGCCCATGGCACGGCAGCTCATGACGAAGGAATCGAAGACCTTCTCGTCATCCTTGGTTTGAACGATGGCCACGGCGACGAGCCCTTGCCTCCCGAATTTGTCGGAGAGTTCGGCGACGTAGACATTATGCTTCGGGCTCTGAAGCAGCTCTTCGATTTGCGCGCGGCCAAGCCGGATAGTGGTCGTGTTGAACTGATTCGTTCGTTGAATGAGTTCGGTGACGCGGTCCAGGTCGCGGGATGTGGCCTTCCCAAATGACACCTGGAGCTGAAGCAAGGCCATCGCCGCAGGGTAGTCAAACGCCAAGCTCACGGCTTCGCGACGCTGCGCCTGGGCGCGATAAAGAGCGGTGCGGGCGCGAGACTCTTCAGTGTCGCGGGTGTTCGGGAACGAAAGCATCCTTTGAAGGGCCCGCCAAGTGTATGTATTGTTCGCGTCCAGAGTGCGTACGGTGGATAGATTTTTCTCAACAAGCTCACGCTCCACGGGGTTGTCGTCAATCAGGACGAAAGAGTCTAGTCCCAAGTCGAGTTGCTGGGCACTTTGTTGAATGGTCTGGACTTTAGGCTCCCATCCTATCTTCAGCAACACGAAGTCGTCCGGCCGAAGGCGCATTTCATCCCACCGCACGTTGTTAGGATCATTCTTACTCACTGCGACGAGGATGATTCCGGCATCTTTCAACCGCTTCAAAAGTTCCTGCCGCTCGTAGTCATGGCGAACAGCCCCGTCGGCCATCACGCCTTCCCACAGCGTGTGATCGAAATCTACCAGGAGGACCTTGGTTTTCCGCAGGTCGCGATAGGACCGTAGGATGTCGCCGTACACCCCTGCCAGGTATTCTCCAAAACGGCTCGTGTGAAACAAAGCCTGCCGATACGCACGGCGTTCCATCAGGCTGCGAGAACACTCGCGGTAACCATATTCCGCAACTGTTCCAACCTCGTCGATCAATAGGGTATTCGGGGTATGTTCCACAAGCTCCTGAATGGACTCGTTTAATGCGTTGAGAACCCGAAGCCGACCGGAAGAGAGTGGAGGCAGAATCGGGATGTGTTTCCGAAATCGATCGAGTGGGAGCCCGCACGCGTTGTGGACTAGGAAGGGGGCATCCGTACGTTCTCGAAGCTCAGCCATGAACCGGTCCATCAGCTTCACAATTGCGCCAGCTCGTTCGACGATTTCTGAATCAGTCAGATGATCGGCCTCACGAAGCAATGCCGTATATAACGGGAGACCTTCGTAACTAAGAAAGCTCAGCGCAATCATGTCGACGGCTTCTGAGTTGATGAATCGTAGTACGTGGTCCGTAGAAAGCCCCTGCCCCATTCGGGCGCTAAAATAGAGAACGCGTATGTCGAGGTTGATCTGCGCACTCCTACACAAGCCCGGCAGGAAGACTCGGACCTCATTCATCAGACAATCCCCCAGTGCAAGAAGCTGAATCGGATCACCTATACCCTTGGAAAGCAGGGGTGCATGCAACTCTCTCAGAAAGTCCTTGAGAACCGCGCGCATGTGCGGTGCTTCGTCGATTCCCTTGAGTATTGCAGCTTCATCCAAAGGGATCACTTGACGAAAAAACTCCTCTTGGACGGACGGCGAGGCCAAATGAGGTGCATACCGCCGCCGTTCGTCCAAATAGAGCACCCGGTACCTCGTTTCACCTGTTCTTGCGTAATCGACTAATAATTCAAATAACGGCCGAAGAAAGTGCCGCTCGATCCACCCGTGCTCATCTTCAACCGTCGAGTCGATACCGTAGTGCTGTAGGCGATCCTCGTCAAATTGAGACTTGTTCCATGCCCTTATGATTTCAACGCGGCGAGCCTCTAACCATCGGGTGATTCTCCTACGGTCTTCCCGGCTGAGATTTTCCAGGTCATCGTGTCCAGCAACAGGGCTAGATCTTGATTCAGAAGAAGAATTCATGTTCGATTTGAAATCTCGGCAGCTTGATCCCTTATTAGTGTAGCTGCAACTCTCTGTGACGGCCAGGGTCAAAGAAAGTGCAAGTGAGCCCTCCCCGACTCCCCATCTGACGGGGCTGGCAGATTTCCTGTGAGCCCCGTCTGATTACATCAAAGTGTGATTCACACATAGCGTCGGATTTTTCCCGAGCAGTCCGCCCATCGAAGTACGATACACGTAGGAAGGTTCGACGATAAGTCGCTTAGCAGTTCGTGTCCGTCGTGTGGGCCCTACCGCAGGTTTCGAGGATGCTCGGAAGGGTCAAGGCAAGCATCTGACAATTCGAGGTCCAGCCCAGGTCGTTAGGCTCACGGGAAGGTGCTTCCAGAGCCATATGGCCACACGATATCGTGGGTTTTGAGGATTGAGTTCAGGAAGGCTTGCACCATCTGGTAGCCAGTATGCCCAGTATAATGGGATCTCTTGCGAGCCCCATTGCATTTTGAAACGGTGAGTCCCCGAGCCCACGGAGGATCGGCCAAAATCAAACGTGCGGTAACCGCGCGCACCCGTCAGACAGAAGATACTCCAGTACAGAAATACATTCGGCTTTAGGGCGAGATACTCTTGTAGAGAGGAGCTCCATCCCGCTTCAATTGTCCTGCGGAACCCCATCAGAAATGAGGCAGCCACGGGCTTACCGTGATGTCGAATCACGCAAATGTAGGTTTCTGCGGGAAACGTGTTTAGCATCTCTTGGAAAAAGTTCCGGCTATAGGCCGGAGTGCCCAAATTGCGCATGTTGACTGAGAAAATTCGATAGAAATCGTCCAAACCAGTTTCGCCCACCAATTCCGCAGTGAAGTCCGATTTCATAGCCTTACGGACGTCTGTCCGCACTTTATGAGGAAGATCTCGGAGCATCTTATCCTCATCGGCCTCCACGGGACGAACGACTGCAACCTTTGTCATCTTCGTACGTAGATTGCCAGGTTGAGGCTCGCGTCGATATCGAAGCTCCATATGATCAGCGCGGAGCTCCTGCGCGAGGACTATGGCTGCTGCGACGAGATCTTCTTCCACCTTCCCGGTGCGGGCGACAGGCCCCCCACCGTTCAAGAAGGGAAGTGAGGTAAGAAACCGGCCAAAGATACGACTGCTCTGAAGGGCAAGCGGCAGAATCCCGACAACCTGGCCTTCTTCCTCCGCCATCAGGAAGTATGTGGGCCAGCGGAAACTGGTCTCGATAACTTGTTTCCAACCCCATCGATGGTAGTGGGTGCAGTCGGGATTATCCTCGACGTATTGCTGCCATCGTCGAGCGTCATCGCTGCTGTTGGCAAAGAAGACTTTCATTGGAGGATGATATCTCGCCCTGCAAGGTTGATTCGAGATTGCGGAGCCCTTGCGTGGCGACCTCTCGAAGCCTGATGCCGCTGAAACTTTCAGCGAATGGGCCAATATCGCGTGTCAATGAGCCTACGACGGCCACACCTTACAATTTCTTGCCTAAGCTGCGAACCCATTCACACGTTGTACCGAAACCTTCCTCCAGGACGGCGAGTATTCGGCGTAGCTGCTGATCCGGAGAGAAGTGCTCGGCGACGCGCTGTCGCGCGGCTTGGCCGAGTCGCGTCGCAACCTGGCGATCCCCAAGCAGGTCCCGGATGGCCGAGGCGAGCGCGAGTTCGTCCCCCGGGGGAACGAGAATGCCATGGACACCGTGTTCGATCATTTCAGGAATTCCGCCCACTCTGGTGGCGATCACGGGTTTCGCGCGAGCCATCGCTTCCATAACGGCAAGCGGAAACGCGTCCTGCCAGACGGAGGGAACCACACACAGATCAGCGGACTCGAGTAGTTCGCGCGCGTCGGGCCGATAGCCTGCCAGGATAATATTATCTTTGGATCTAAGGTTTTCACGCAGAGCCCGCAAATCGCCCAGCTGCGGGCCGTCACCGAGGAAAAGGAGCAAAGGTTGTGGGCCTGGAATCGTCCCGTCGCACAGTACGCGGTCGAAAGCTCGGAGCAGGTGAGCCACGCCCTTCTCCGGCGCCGCGCGGCAGGCGCAAATCACAAGAGGACGTCCCGGCGCGACACCCAAATTAATAAAGGCGTCGTCGCTGGTCTCTGGCCTTGAGGGCGGGATTGAAACACCGTTCCAGGCTGTGATTACCCGCTGGCGTGAGATCAGGCCGACTTCTATCTGACGCCGGGCGACATATTCACTCACGGTAATCACCTTATCGGCGACAATTCCTGGAATCCTGGCCAGAACCCACTTGGCGACACGCTTTAGACCGCGCGGTCGCGTCTGCTCGCCAGAAGTATGATCGTGGACGACAATCCAACGGACACCTGCCCGACGCAGACTCAGATATCTCCAGTGGCGAGAGTAGCGGTCGGTGAAATAGACCGCCTTCACGTTTTCATGACGGATAAAATCCGTCGTCGCACGGACGGACTGGCTCGTAGTCAGAGTCGTGTCAAGGACAATGGGCTTGGCGGCACTTCCTGCAAGAGCCTTCGGCGGCGAGGGCATCGATGGGTAGGCGACAAACGTTTGGATTCCATGCCCCTCCAAATGGTCCGCCACGCGAGCATAAAGGCCGCTGATGAAATCCCATGCATATCCCGTGCTGGATGGGAAGTTGACCACACACAGCAACTTCTCCTTTCGGCCTGCCATGGAATCATCCCCTCTCAAACCTATGCAGCGGAGTCTGGCGCGTCGCTCGCGGGGGTTGATTGCCCGTATTTTCGGGTACGTAGTAAAGTCGTATTGAGCGGCCGACAATCTCAACCGGCTTG
>JBEKYG010000179.1:0-8245 GCA_049511215.1 Acidobacteriota bacterium
GCCTGGAGGTCCGCTCGGATCCCAGCTTCGGTCCATTGATTTGCCTCATACGTGAAGGAAAGCCGTTCGTAGCCCGTATCACACCCCTCACCGATCATGATATCCGCGAAATTGTCGAGCTCGCGGAAATTCCGCCAGGATGCGGTGTCGACGAATTGCTAGGCAGAATCTCGCAACTGATCGAAGAGCTCCCGTGGCTTTGCGGCATGAAGGCTGAGATTCATCGCGTGCAGCATACCCCCGACTCTTGCCGCGTTGTCCTGGACGCCCAAATAAAGCTCGGCTTCCGCCAGCACGAACCGGGACTGCAATAGGGATCTCAGGATTCGGCATTTCTCACCTAAATGCGTTTCATCTCCTGAACGCCTGCAGAAATTGTGCGGTTGTGTCTTGGTGTCCGTTATGACGAAGCCGCCGCCTTGAGGCGGTGGAGTACTCACAGTTTGGAATTCGTAGCCGGCCCCTTGGGGGCTAGCCGCCCGAATAGATCGGGGATATGGCTACCTTGTCGCCTTCGGAGAGGAGTTCGTGCGGGGCCACGGCCTTGCCGTTGCGGGTCACGATCCTCGGCCTCTCCTTTGGGATGGCGATCAGATCGAGAAGCGCCTCAGCCGTGGTCGCGGCCGGCACTTCGATGTCTTTCTCGCTGAAACCGGCCTCATAGATCAGTGGGCCGATCAGCTTAACCTTGATCTTCATGTCAATGAGGCAAATTTCTCAGCTTCCCCGGCCTCTGCCTCGAGGCCAAGCTTCTTTAATGTCGCCTTGGTCGGAATTCCGCGGTTATCATAGCCGCGCTGGTCATAGTAATGCTGGAGGAGGCCGTCGTATTTGTCGAGTTCGAGGACCTTGCCGGCTATGGGGCCTTCCGTGTCCGCGTTTGAGGGATCGAACCAGACTCCCGGCGGGTAGTCCGCCTTGCGGGTGGTGTTGGGAAACTCCCTGAGGTAATTGAGCTTGATCAGGCCGTAGATGCGGTCCGCCGTGTTCCACATGTCGTCCAGCGTCCAGTTGAGGCTGGTGATGGTGTTGAAGTACTTGGGATAATTGTCCAGAGACCAGCCCAACTCGATCCAGGGGAAGCGGCACGCTACCAGGACCTCGAACATACCCCCGCGAATGCGCTGCAGCTCAATGACTTTGGCCGCCTTTTCAGGGCCGTAGGAGTCCCGCGTCGTGTGGTTGATCTCGAAAGTGATGATCCAGGCCTCGCGGTGGTGGGCCCCGATGGGGGCGACACCGAAGGCCAGAGCCTGGCCTGGAATAAACTTGCAGTTGTAGGCGGCCACTTCAAGGCCTTTGACCTGCATGGCGTAAGCCTCGCTGTTGTGCCCGAACTCCCGGGCCATACGCAGCGACCCGTCCGCAAGGAGGTTCCCGACCTTCCCTTCGCGGAGCGCGGCCATTCGAAGCAACTGCTTGGCCCGGTTTGCGTCGCCGAACTTAAAGTCTCCGCGGGTCGCACCGTGGTCGATGGCGTCGGCGTAGAAGCTGAGAACGCAGCCGGACGACATCGTGTCCAGGCCGTACTCGTCACACAAGTAGTTCAGACACCCGACCTGCTGAAGGTCGAAGATCTCCAGATTCGAGCCGAGCAGGCCGATGTTTTCGTAATCGAGCTCCGATTCCCGTCCTTCGCCATCATGGATGGTGATGCCACAGCGCATGGTGCAGTTGGGGCAACCGTAAGTCGTGACCCGGGCGTTGTTGAGCCGCTCGCCGTCGATCTGCCATGAATCAGGGTGCTGAGTCTTTCGGAAATTGCGCACCGGAAGGCCGGCCACCTCGTTGCAGAACGAAAGGATGCCGGTTGTGCTCTGCTTGGACCATCCCGACTCCTGATCGATCTCGTGGACCTTTTTCAGATCGCCGATACCGAGGGCTTTCATGGCCGCGGGATCGGCTTGGGGGATGGGGTGTGTCCCTTTTACGACGATGGCCTTGAGGAGTTTCGAGCCCATGACCGCGCCGATGCCCGGCCGGCCCCCGGCGCGCCCTTCGAGGCTGCGAACAACGGCGAAGCGGTTCATGTTTTCGCCGCCCTGTCCGATGTTCAGAACGCCCACGCCCGCTCCATACTTGCCGTAGATCCAGTCATTGGTCGCGTAGGTGCCTTGTCCCCAAACGGCATCGGCAGGCAGGAATTCGACCTTGTCGTTTTCGATGGAGATCATGGTCGGCCGTTCGGCCTTCCCCTCAACGATCATGGCATCGTAGCCGGCTTTCCGCAGGTGCTCGGACACGCGGGTGCCCAGGTTGCCGTCACCATAGAAGCCCGTCAACGGCGATTTGGCCGCCACGACACATTTCCCCGTGTTGGGAGCGGGGATGCCGGCGATAGGTCCAAGGGCAACGATGAGCTTGTTATCGGGGCCGAGCGGATCGGTCCCGGGCTGGACCTCGTCATAGAGGATCTTCGTCGCGAAGCCCCGGCCACCAACCCATTTGTGGGCGAACTCTTCGCTAAAGGCCTCTTTTTTAAAAGTTTTCGTGGTCAGATTGACCCTGAGAATATTGCCGGTCCAGCCGTACATAAGACTGATGCCTCCAAAAAACCCGCCATCTGGGATATAACGCGGCCTATGAATATCATGGGGACTGGTTTTAGTCAATCGATCCGGGGAAGCGCCCTGCGATTCAGACAGTGCGATCAAGCATAGCCGCACCCAAGATTTAACGCCAAGACGCCAAGACGCCAAGAAATCAATGGTTTAAGTGCTTAGCGTCTTGGCATTAATATTTAGTCGCGGCTGGGCCTAATTGATCTGCTTGGCTGCTAACACGGTTTTCCTGATGTAGTCCAGGCGGGGGAAATCTCGCGCGAGGTACTCGTTGCCACCGATAAACAGCGGATCCTGCTTGCCCCCTCGAATCCCGCCGCCGGCATTCTCGCCGTACTCCGAGTTCAGAGCGTCCGCAACATCCATTCCTTCAGTCACGCGGCCAAGGGGCACGAAGCCTTGAGCGTCATGCGTTGCCGAGTTATCTCGTAGGTTGATGAACAGCTGGGTTGTCCGCCCGTTTGGAACCGCAAATGCGTACGCCAACGTGCCGCGCGTGTTTGAATGACCCATCGGGTCATCTGCGATCGTCTGTGCCCGCCACAAGGTCGCTATTTTCGGGTCGCCGTTGATGCCGAATTGAGCCCACCTCTCCTTGATCACTCGGAAAAACCTCGCATCGTCGTAGTAGCCGTGGGACACGAGGTTGTAGAAGCGGTCGACACCGTGCGGCGCCCATGAGCGCTGTATATCAATAACAAGGTTCCCTTTGCTCGTTTCGAGTCTGACTTGAAATTGGTCCGGCGCACGCCGGTTCATCTCCGGAGCGTCGGGGTGCAGGAGAAGCTCATCACGCGCTGCGGGGCGATCCTGAGGCGCTGACAGCGGAGCAGCAAAAGCCCATGCAACCAGCACCAAGACGAAGTTCGTTCTGACCGTATCTCTTTGCATTCAAAGTCCTCAAAAAACCCGTGATGGATCATGAGGGAAGTACGCATCACTCATGACTTCATAGCCGCACCTCCACCGGGCGGCCTTCGAATACCACGGTGCGCGCCGCCCTCTCACCCGCGATCCGTACCTCGATGCTTCGCTTCGCCGGCGGCAGCATGCGGGAGCCCTTGGCAAGGCGCAGTGTCAGGCGCCGTTCCGCGTTGTGCCAACCCATCTCGATTCGCATCCATATCCCCTTCCGATAATCAAACGTCTTGCCGTCGTCCTCATAGAGAGTAGCGGTGCCGTCGGCGCCGGGATAGACGATCAGAGTCATTGGAGTGCCGGTCGGCTCGTCCGCGTACTGCCTGACAGGGCCGAGCGGGAGGATAGCACCCGCGCGCACGTGCAGCGGCATCGTTTCGAGATCGACCTTGCGATCAATCTCGCGCCCTCCTTCGACGCGCTCTTCAGTCCAGAAGTCGAACCAGGCCCCGCGCGGTAAATAGAGACGCCGGCTCGTGGCCCCTTTTTCGACAACCGGGGACACAAGGATGTCGCGCCCCCACAGGTACTGATCTCCGCGCGCGACCGCTGCCGGATCGCCGGGATAATGCAGCCAGAGCGAACGCAGGATCGGCAGCCCCGTCTCACAGCATTCGCGCACCGCCGTGTAGGTGTAAGGAAGCAATCGGTAGCGGAGTTCGAGATACTTCTTGAGAATCGGCTCGACCAGAGGATTATTAAGCTCGGCGGGATCGGGCTTGTAGTTGGGAGTTTCATCGACTGGACCGCCATCGCCGCCGTTCCAGCCCCAGGGGAGGCGCAGGTGCCATCGCCTGCCGTGGGCGCGGAAGCACGTACAGAAGGCGCCGAACTGAAACCAGCGCACGTGCAGTTCGCCCGTGTATTCCTGCGTGGGTATGAACCCGCCGATATCCGTGCCCCAGTAGGGGATGCCGGATAAACCGGCGTTGACTGCGACCGGCACGTGCGTGCGCAGCGTTTCCCAGCGCGAATTCACGTCCCCCGACCAGAGGAACGCGGCATAACGCTGCATCCCGGCGTAGCCGTTGCGATGCAGGGCGAACGGCCGCTCATTCGGTCGCCAGAGCTGAGAGCCTTCCCAATACATCCGGTTGCGATTCAGGCGCGAGGGCGCGTCATAGCCGTCTCCCTGGTCGGGCCACCAGCCGTCGACGCCGACGTCATAGAGCGACTTGTGGTAAGGCCAATAGCACGCTACGTTGCGGCTGTCGGGCCATTGGTTGTCCGGGGTCCGGCCGCTGGGAACGGCGTTTTTCGGATCGCAAGGTTCCTTGACTGTGCCTGGCAGAAGATGTCCCTCGATGACGATGTGCAACACGACCTTGAAGTGCTGCCCGTGCAACTTGTCGATCATCCCCTTTGGGTCCGGGAAGTTGCCGCTGTGCCAGGTGAATTCGCCGTTGCGCGTGTTCCACCCGGATGGACAAAACTCAGTCCCCAGGTAGATCAGCGCGTCGCACGGCAGTTTCTTCTCACGCATTGTGCTGGCCACGCCCATGATTTCCTCCGGACCCGCCAGCGTGCGGGACGACTGCATGTAACCGAGAGTCCAGAGTGCCGGCATTTCCGCCAGACCGGTGATGCGCGCATACTCGCGCATGATCTCCGCCGGATCGGATGAGGAAACTACAAATACGTCCAGCGGCAGACCGTCATTCGGCGCCGCGAATTTCCCCTCCGAACCGGTGAAGTCGAACGTGCCCAGGGGCTGGTGAATGAACATTCCCCATCCGTCCGTGCCTACGAGCCACTGGATCGGCACGCGGCCGCCATTCGTGCCGAGGTTATAGCCGCCCTGTCCGCTGCGCATGCGGTCCGTGGTCCCCTTGCGATCGAATTGCGGCCCGCCCGGACCGAGCCCGAGGAGAGGTCCCTTGCTCAGGAGAAATGACATTCCGGCCGCGTTCGCATCCAGGGTCAGCCGCTGGACCGGTCGCCCTGTGCGCGTCTCGATCTGAATCGTCGGCGGCTCAGCCGTAAACCGCACTACGAGGTTGCCCGCGTGGATGGGGCCGAAATGCTCGCGGATGCTATTGCGCGCGAGCGCCCGCCCCTCAGCTTCAGACATGAGCGCGCCGTCCACCGGAACAGGGGCCGCACGCCCGTCCGTAAGCGGCAGCACTGTGATGCGAACCGTCGCAGGGTTCAGCGAGGAGACCGCGATCTCCACCGGTTTGCCTGAAACCATGATGTCGGCGTACTGGCCGCGGATGATGCCGCGCCCAAGAATGATGCCCGCTCCCACGGTACCAAGTCGTTTTAGCGCGTCACGACGTGTAAGTGGGTTGGACATATCGCGCATGCTATCGCCGGCCCGCAAGTCAAGTCAAGCAGCGACGAAGAAAGTGATTCGAGATTCGAGATTCGAGATTTTAGAATTTCGAATCTCGAATCTCGAATTTAAGTAAAGATTAATACATTTGGCGCCTTGGAGTCTTCGAGTCTTTGTGGTAAATGGTAGAGCCAAGATATTGCAAACGGGGATACAATGTCGGCCGGTCTATTGGGAGGATATGGCATGAACCTGAAAACTCTTAAAGACACGCCACCCTGGGATTGGCCGGAGGATGCGGGCACGTTGATCATTCAGACACTCGCTGACAGCCAGGCGAAACAGTCCGAGCGCCTCCTGGCGATAGAATTGGCCGGCAACACCGTCGTTCTTGACGACAAGATTGCCGATGCCCTGCTGGCGATCGTAGGTTCCAGCGATGAATCTGAGAGCCTGCGGGCGCGGGCTGCGATCTCTTTGGGACCCGGCCTCGAGGAAGCAGATATCGAGGGCTTCGACGAAGATGATATTGAAGAGCCGCGCCTCTCCCAGAAAACTTTCGACGCAATTCAGAAGACCTTTCGGAGCCTCTTCCATGACGCGCGAGTCCCGAAGGAAGTGCGCCGAAAAATTCTGGAAGCGTCCGTGCGCAGCCCTCAAGACTGGCATGCGGCTGCAGTCCGCGGTGCTTATGCCGGGGATGACGAAGAATGGCGGCTCACCGCGGTGTTCTGCATGCGCTATGTCAAGGGTTTTGAGGATCAGATCCTCGAGGCTTTGGAGAGCGGAGATTCCGAGGTCCAATATGAGGCTGTACGCGCGGCAGGCGAGTGGGAAGTAGACGGAGCCTGGCCGCACATCGCTGATTTGCTCACTGCGGTTGATACAGATAAGGTCTTGCTCCTGGCCGCGATCGATGCGGCGGCCGCCATCAGGCCCGATGATGCGTCCGGCATCCTCGGCGTCCTCGGCGATTCAGACGACGAGGACATAGCGGAGGCAGCGATGGAGGCGTTGTCTATGGCGGAAGGGGAGTCAGACTGGGATGATCCGGATGATGATGAGTATGACGAGGAGGATGAAGAGGATTTTTAGAATTCGGGGATTGGCGCGAATGGCGCTCAAATAAGCGTGACCGCAATAACCTCGTAGTGACGCCAAATCAAGTCCTTAAGCCCCAAAGGGGCGGGTCAGGAAAGCCCAGGGCGTGAGCCCTGGGACCATGAACATCCGGGAGACCAGCCCTGAAAGGGCGAAGCAGCCTGCGCCGCCCTTTCAGGGCTGATTGCTTGCTCTACGTCAGTTCCCAGGGCTTGCGCCCTGGGCTTTCCTGCCTCACCCCTTCGGGGTTTAAGCCATTGCGGCTGGTACGCCTTAGACGATTTCAATCACCCTTATTTAAGCGCCATTCGCGCCTGTCCCCGAATTCGGCTGCGGGCTAGTTGCCGCCCGTGTTATTGGCGGTCAGCGACACTTTGTTCCAATCCGGCGGCTCAATTCCCAGCAGGTTGTGGACGAAGTAGTCCTGCAGGTAGTGCTGGTTGCCCAGCACGGCTACGCCGTGGTTCTGGCCGGGGATATAGAGCATATCGAAATGCTTGTTGGCCTTGACCAATGCATTCACGACCTGCAGCGTGGAGGCCGGGTCCACGTTGGTATCCATTTCGCCGGCGATCAGCAGCACCTTGCCCACTAGCTTGGACGCATTATCTACGTTGGACGACGCTGCGTATTCCGGTCCCAGCGGCCAGCCCATCCACTGCTCGTTCCACCAGATCTTATCCATGCGGTTGTCGTGACAGCCGCTATTGGTGACCGAGACCTTGTAGAATTCCGGATGAAACAACATGGCCCCCATGGCGTTCTGCCCGCCTGCCGAAGTGCCATAGATGCCGACGCGGGTGATGTCATACCAGGGGTACTTTGCAGCCACGGCCTTGTGCCAGAGAATGCGATCCGGGAAGCCTGCGTCGCCCAGATTCTTCCAGGCAACGTCGTGGAAGGCCTTGGAGCGGTTACTGGTCCCCATGCCGTCGATCTGCACCACGATGAAACCCAGTTCCGCCAGCGCCTGCATGCTCGCGGCGCCGTTCCACGTCTTTGGCACGAATGACCCCTGCGGTCCCGCATAGATATTTTCGATCACGGGATATTTCTTCGCGGGATCGAAATTCGTCGGCCGGTTGATGATTCCCCAGATGTCGGTCTTACCGTCGCGTCCCTTCGCGACGAACACCTCAGACATCTTGAAGCCCGCGGCCACCAACGGCGAGGGGTCGCCCTTCTCCAGGTCCAAAACCACCTTCTGGTCTTCGGTGCGGCGAAGTTGCGCGGCCGGCGGCATGTCCACGCGCGACCAGCTATCGACGTAATATTTGCGGTCGGGCGAGAACGTCACCGTGTGGGTGCCTTCAGCCTCAGTGAGTTTCGTAAGGCCGGTGCCGTCAAAATTGATGCGGTAATAGTGGGTGAAGTAGGGATCCTGCCCGGG
>JBEKYG010000180.1:0-8215 GCA_049511215.1 Acidobacteriota bacterium
GATTCCGATGCCGATTCCGACCCCGACCCGGAGAAAAAAGCGGACATATTTCGGTGCGCACCCATGTCCGAAAAAAGGTGCAAATTCCTTGGAATTTCGGCAGTATGTCGGGAGGTCTGAATTTATTCACATCTACCTGGGAGCCCGTCCTGATTCTCGAACAAGCTCACAGGCTTCACAGGCGCGGCGCACTATGGTATCAAATAGGAGTTCATGAATCTTTTCAACTCTTGTCTCGGTTTTCGGGCAGGCTTGAGTCAGGGTGGCAGCAGGAAAGGTGTTTATGCAGCTCCTCGCATTCCTGTGGCTGGCTTTACTAAGCCAGGTGACTCAGTCCGGCCCATCCGGGCAAGCTCAATCTCAAGTGGCCGGTGAGCTCGAGAAAAGCGCGTATTTTGCGTTTGTCGATCACGATTACATCTTTACCGTCGAGGTAGTCCAGCCCGGGGTCCCGCTACTCAATTTCGTTTCGATGGCCGCCGACTCCAGATCCCTCTCGGCTAAACAGGTCCGGGTGCGGTTGGAGAATCGCACCGTCGTTATCAATTATTTCCTCATCGACACCGGTAATCCCAAGGAGCCGATCACCGCTGCGAACCTGACGATGCGGCCCCGATCCCAGTTTGGAGTGCGAATACATGGTGATTTCGGCGATGCCAAGGAGCTGATGGGTGTAACGATCCGGGTGGGTGAAGATGATTTCAAGCTTGCACCGCTCACGAGCCTTGCCTTCGAAAACCTGGTAATCAAGGTGAACCGAATCAACCTCGGCTCCCCGGATTTCAGGGACGACTGGAACATCTTAAAGCTGGAAGTGATGGGCTCGCGATCGCCGGCACCCCGCCGTTTCGAATGACCAATGAAGAGCCATCGGCCCGGCATTGTTTTCATAAGCCGTTAGTTCGTTATGCGCAGTTCTCGGATTGGCTCCTAGAAGCCGTGGAAAATTCGATCTTCACCATTTACCACAAAGACTCGAAGACTCAAAGGAGGTTTTAAAACATAGGATTTCTTCGAGCCTTAGAGTCTTCGAGGCTTTGTGTTGGGCCGATGTATCCCTGTAGTCTCCCTGGCGCCAATCTATTCACATCTTCCTAGTCCGGAGGAGCGTTATTTCTCTGCTGTTGTCTGTTCTTCTCATGCAGGCAAGTCCGAAAATAGTCCGTGAGCCCCTGTGACCAGCCCTCGATAGCGGAGATCGCGATGCCACCCGCCTGAGCCAGCTCGGGTTTCCCTCCGCCCCTGCCGCCTAGTTTACCTGCCAGCTGCTTAATGGCTGCTCCGCAGTCCCCAGGCACATCCGCATTACGCGCTACGACCACCTGTGCGGTTTCATGGACCGCGAACAGGATCGCCAGTGTTCCGGGTGAGGCAGTCACCTTCTGAGCTAACGCTTTCAGGTTTTCTATTTTGCGATCGCTATAGCTCTCACGAACCGTCAAAACTCCACCTGCCTGGTCGGCACGCTTGAGCAACCCCTGGGCTTCCATTTCAAGGATCTGATCCTCCAGCTGCTTCTTCTCTCTGAGGAGGATCGACCGCTCCAGCAGGAATTTCTCTGTCAGTTGTGGGAGTTCATGGGGATGGGCGGAGAAGAGTTGTCCCAGCTCTTTAAGCGCTCCATGATCTTTCCGGAATTCTTTCAGAACCCTGCCGCCACAAACGAACTCAACTCTGGTGCCGCCTTTATAGCGCTCGCACCGCAGGATGAGGATCAAGCCGATTTCCCCGCAACGGCGGACGTGGGTCCCGCCGCACGGAGAGCGGTCAAACCCATCGATATCGATTACCCGAATCTCGCCTTCGCGGTGCGACTCCTTGCGGACTCCGAGGGCATTCAACTCATGCCGAGTCACATTCAGGATGCGTGTGGGTCGATCCTCAAAAACAATGCGCGCGGCCAGATCTTCGGCCGCAGTCAGCGCGGATTGATCTTGCCGGGTGAGGTCGATATCGATGGTCGATGTCTCCTGTCCGAGATGGAAGGAAAGCGTGGCGGCTTGAGACACGCGGATGAATGCCTGTGACAAGATGTGCTGGCCGGTGTGCTGCTGCATGTGATCGAAGCGCCTCTCCCAGTCGATTGTGCCCTGCACTTCTCCCGGTGACGGCGGCGAGTCAAGAATGTGGACAATTCTTCCCGAGGCATCTTCCTCCACGCTTTCCACCCGTGCGCCGCCCAGCAACCCCGCATCGCAGGGCTGGCCTCCCGATGTGGGATAGAAGGCGGTCTGATCCAGAACGACGGCCGGTTTCCCGCCAACGTTGAACTGCTCCAACACGGCGGCGGTGAACTTCGTCAAATAAGAATCCTCGTAGTACAAGTGCCTTGTCATGCTGCTGCTCCAGAATGTGCGGCTATAGAGTTAAACATTAAATCTACACCACCGCGCAACTAATGCGAGCAATAATGCCAATGCGATCCACCAAGACCTCAAAGGGGTTGAAAGGGCAGTCTCCGCGTCTGGCTAGATCCCATTCGTACTATTCGTACTGCTTACGTACAAATCCTTGCCGTTTAGGCAAGGCAAACAAAAGATCAACGCAGAGGGCGCAGAGGTCGCAGAGATATGTCATTCAAAAGAAAAAAATCCTCTGCGGCCTCTGCGCCCTCTGCGTTGAGGCTTTTAGGTTGCGGATATTCCGCGCCGTGTTAGTCGTGGTTGCTTTTTTCTTGCAGTGTCTGAATCGCAGATCGCGCAGGAGCTTCCTTGACACTGGTTTGGACGGGTGTCTATACTCCCCCTCATGAATCAAGCCGATGCTGCATTTCATGGCACAACCATTTTGCTTGTAAGGCGCGGGGATGATACCGCAATGGCCGGCGACGGCCAAGTCACCCTCGGGGATACGGTGATCAAGTCGAGCGCGCGGAAAATACGGCGCCTGTACAATGACCGCATTCTTGTGGGCTTCGCGGGCGCGACCGCGGACTCCTTCGCACTGTTTTCCAGGCTCGAGGCGAAGCTTGAGCAGTTTCACGGAAACCTCAATCGCGCGGCAGTGGAATTGGCCCAGGAGTGGCGAATGGACCGGGCTTTGCGTCATCTTGAGGCATTCCTCCTCGCCACGGACGGCAAGGCCACCTATCTGCTCTCCGGAACCGGCGATGTCATCGAACCGGATGACGGCACACTGGCAGTAGGCTCAGGCGGTAGCTACGCACTTTCGGCCGCCCGGGCGTTGCTGCGCCACACCAGGTTGTCTGCCAGGGAGATCGCGCTCGAATCCGTCAAAATCGCGAGCGAGATCTGCATTTTTACCAATGGAGAAATCATCGTCGAGGAACTGAAGCCGGAAAAAACCAACCGGCGGCACAAGTAATGCCGGCAGCCAGTTAGAACCAGTCCCGGGAGTTGCTGCCCGGTATCCGCCGCCCGAGAGCGGGAAAGGAACCTGCTGAAAGTGCGAAAACGTGTCACAACTCCGGTCCGTGGGTTCGACGAGATGTCGCCCCGGGAGATCGTCGCCGAACTCGACCGCTATGTGGTCGGACAACAGGAGGCCAAGAAGGCTGTTGCTATTGCGCTCCGCAACCGCGTCCGCCGCCAGAAGTTGGATTCGGAAATGGCGGAGGAGGTCGCGCCCAAAAACATCATCATGATTGGCCCCACCGGCGTTGGCAAGACCGAGATCGCGCGCCGGCTCGCCCGGCTGGCCAATTCTCCCTTTCTGAAAATCGAGGCCACGAAATATACCGAGGTCGGCTATGTCGGCCGGGACGTCGAGTCCATGATCCGGGATCTGGTGGAGATGGCCGTCGACATGGTCCGGATCGAACGCATTACGGAAGTCGAGGAAACGGCGGAACGGAACGCAGAGGAGCGTGTCCTCGACCTGCTCCTGTCCGGGCTCCAGCCCATGCCCGGGGAGAACAGCTCCGGCAGCGCGAGCAAGGATCTCGAACTTGTCGAGCGCTCGCGCGAGAAGCTGCGCAAGCAGCTGCGCGCCGGCAAGCTTGACCATCGCATTGTCGAGATGGAGGTCCGGGAGCACCCCATGAGTCCCTTTGCCTTTCAGGTATTCGAGGGTGCAAGCATGGAGGAGATCCAATTCAACATGAAGGATCTGATCGCGGGCATGATGGAGGGGAAGCCCAAGAAGCGCCGCATGCGGGTGGACGAGGCCCTGGATTATCTCGAGCAGGAGGAAGAGCAAAAGCTGGTTGACATGGAACAGATTGCCCGGAATGCCCTCGATCGGGTCGAGGATAACGGCATCATTTTCCTGGATGAAATCGACAAGATCGCCGGGCGCGAGAGCGGCCACGGTCCCGATGTGAGTCGCGAAGGGGTCCAGCGCGACATCCTCCCCATCGTCGAGGGCACCAGTGTCAACACCCGATACGGCATGGTGCGCACCGACCACATTCTTTTTATCGCAGCGGGCGCGTTCCATGTGTCCAAGCCCTCTGACCTCATTCCCGAGATTCAGGGGCGCTTCCCCATTCGCGTCGAGATGAAGGCTCTATCCGAGGATGACTTCGTCCGCATTCTCACGGAGCCCAAGAACGCCTTGATCAAGCAATATGTTGCGCTGCTCAAGACCGACGGTGTGAAACTTCGGTTTGAAGAGGGTGCCATTCGCGAGATCGCGCGCATGGCGTGTAAAGTGAACGATAATTCCGAGAACATCGGCGCACGCCGACTGCACACCGTCATGGAGGCCCTTTTGGAAGACACCCTCTTCAGGGGGAGTGAACTTGCCAGGAAAACCGTACGAATCGATACGGAATATGTGCGTCAGAAGCTCAGCGACATCGTGGCTGACAAAGACACCAGCCGGTATATCCTGTGATGATTGCGCGCCGTTTCTCAGCCCTCTACTGCCTGCTCCTTATCTGGATTGCCGGCCTGGGCGCGTGCGCGAAGATAAATGCGCCCGAGCCGCCGCACGCGCTCGTGCCCAAGCCGGCAACCGACCTAAGGGCGCGCCAGTACGCGGATAGGATTATGCTCGTCGTCTCCATGCCCGTCGAGAACACTAACGGCTCGCGCGTGGCGACCCTCGGCGAAGTTGAGATGCTTCGCTTGGCACGCGATCGTGGAGATACCGTCCCGCTCCCCCAGGATGCGTTCCTGGCCCAGGCCGAACGGATACATTCCATTCGCGCTGAGGAACTCGGGCCCTACCTCAAGAACGGCACGCTGACCCTCCCGGATCCCACTGCTGCCGATGCGGACACCTTTTATAAGCAAGGGCTCCTTTACGCCGTTCGCTTCATCAACAAGAAGAACCAGACCGCCGGATTGAGCAATCAGGTGTTTGTGGCCCCGGTCGCCATACCACTACCTCCCACGGGGCTTGCATCGACGCCCTTCCGCGACCACATCCAACTCACCTGGCAGCCCGCCCAAAAGAATGCAGACGGCTCGGCGCCGGCGCGGGTCATTGGGTACAACGTCTATCGGTCCGAGGAACCCAAAGACTTCCCGCCCATTCCTCTCAATGCAGCACCATTGCCCGGTCCGGAATTCGAAGATCGCAACTTCGAGTTCGACAAGACCTACTACTATGCGATAACCGTTGTGGGTAGCAGGGAGAATCCTTACGCGGAAAGCCTTCTCTCAGACCCCTTCAAGGTCTCCACACCGGATACATTCCCGCCCGGCATGCCAAAAAACCTGGCCTTCGCGGTGGAAAAAGGTGTTGTCCTGCTGTTATGGGGGCCCCCCGACGATACCGATGTTGCCGGCTACCGCGTCTATCGCAAGGAAGAGGGCGCTTCCGCGCGTGTTCTCCTTCAAGCGCAGCTGGTGCCCACGTTGAGTTTTCGCGATAGCCAGGCCCAGTCGGGCAAGAAATATGAATACAGCGTCACTGCCGTGGATACCCACGGAAACGAGGGGCCGGCTGCGACCATAACTCTGGAGGTACAATGAAACTGTGCCGCTTCAAACATCAGGGAGAAATCGGCTGCGGCCGCGTTGAAGGCAGTGTCGTCACGGTGTGCCGCGGCGACCTGCTGGGTGTGATGGAGCCCACCGGCGTGATGTTGCCACTCGAGGATGTGCGCCTTTTGGCGCCCCTGCTGCCTGGGAAAATCATCGGCATCGGGCGCAATTACGCGGCTCACGCTAAGGAATTTGGGAACGCGCCACCCGAAGATGAACCCATGATTTTTCTCAAGCCACCGAGTGCGGTCATCTCTCCGGCTGATGCCATCCTTCTTCCGGCCGCCTCAAGGCGCGTGGATCACGAAGCAGAATTGGGGGTGGTGATCGGCCGCATGGTGCGCAATATCCCCGACGATGACGATCCTCTGCGCTACGTTCTCGGCTATACGTGCGTGAATGATGTGACCGCTCGCGATTTGCAAAAGAAGGATGTTCAGTTCACGCGCGCCAAAGGGTTCGACACTTTCTGTCCCATCGGTCCATGGATCGAGACCGAATTCGATCCGGCGGACGTGATGGTCACCGGCCGCGTCAATGGAGAGGTCCGGCAGCAGGGCCGCACCAGCCAAATGGTGTTCCCGGTTCAGCGGCTGATCAAGTTTCTTGCCGGCATCATGACGCTGATGCCGGGAGACCTGATCGCGACGGGCACCCCGGCCGGCGTCGGACCGCTTGCATCTGGGGATATGGTCGAAGTGGAGGTCGAGGGCATCGGCATCCTGCGCAACCCGGTCGATTGACATTGGAGTTTGGATCCGGTTTCTTGTCGCGATTGCGTGCGACCGAAGTCCTGCACCCGCGGCGAACGGCCCGCTATCCAAGCTCCGCAAGCCAATACCCGACGGGTCCAGAGTCAGAGGTTGGCGGTCTGTAACTGTGATTCAGATACTGCGAGGCAAAAGCAACATCGATGAACACGAAGAACACATAGCAGGGTAGTCGCGACAAGAATCAGAAGCTTAACGCAGAGGCCGCTGAGGTTAAAGCAGAGGCCGGAGAGGGTACAATTATGATGAATCCTATGCTATTCCACCTCCGCGACCTCTCCGTTGATCTCTGTGGCCTCTGCGTTAAGCTTTTGATTTTCCTTGCGGCTATGCTGCTCCAAGTTCTTCGTGGCTGCGTTTTTGCTGTCTGATTCGCAGGGTCTGTTATAATTGATCGACTTTCACCATAACGGGGCGAGGAGGAGGGGTCAATGAATGATGAGATCTTCCAGACCCTCCCGACGGCTATGGATATTTCGGCGAAGCTGAAGGAACTGCAGGCACTGAATCGGCGGGCTGAGGAGGGGGGAGGTCCGCAACGGCTCAAGCGGCAGCATGATGCTGGAAAGCTGACCGCCAGGGAGAGGATCGATCTTTTATTGGATGACGGCAGTTTCGAGGAGTTGGACAAGTTCGTCGAACACCGTTGCGTCGATTTCGGCATGGAAGAGCAGAAGATCCTGGGAGACGGCGTCGTCACCGGCTTTGGGCGCATCGATGGGCGCGTCGTCTATGTCTTCGCCCAGGATTTTACCGTCTTTGGCGGCAGCCTCAGTGAAGTCTATGCCGAGAAGATCTGCAAGGTCATGGATCTGGCTATGAAAATGGGGACTCCCATTATCGGCCTCAACGACTCTGGAGGCGCTCGGATCCAGGAGGGCGTGGTGAGCCTTGCCGGCTATGCCGACATCTTTCTGCGCAACACAATCGCAAGCGGTGTGATCCCTCAGATTTCGGCCATCATGGGGCCATGCGCGGGAGGTGCCGTGTATTCGCCGGCAATCACCGATTTCATCTTGATGGTCAAGGACACCAGCTACATGTTTGTCACCGGGCCAGATGTGATCAAGACCGTGACGCACGAAGAGGTGACCATGGATGAGCTGGGCGGCGCCATCACGCACAACAGCACCAGTGGCGTCGCCCACTTTGCCGCCGCGGATGACCGGGAGTGCCTGGCAACCATCCGCGAGCTGCTGACCTTCCTCCCTTCAAACAACATGGAGGATCCGCCCCTGCGCACGACCAACGATCCTTGGGATCGCGAGGATCCAAGTTTGAACACCATGGTCCCGATGGATCCCAACCAACCTTACGATATCAAGGATATCATCAGGGCGGTTGTGGACGACTGCCACTTTTTCGAAGTGCACAAGCATTTTGCCAAGAACATCGTGGTCGGATTCGCACGCCTGGATGGCCGCGCCGTTGGTATCGTCGCCAACCAGCCCGCGTATCTTGCCGGCACGCTGGACATTTCCGCGTCGGTGAAGGGAGCCCGCTTCGTCCGCTTTTGCGATGCCTTCAATATCCCCCTGATCACATTTGAAG
>JBEKYG010000181.1:0-8197 GCA_049511215.1 Acidobacteriota bacterium
GAGTGAGAAGTGCTTGGCTATTTGCCTGCGCCGAAACCAGCCGCGGCGAGCCACTCTGATCCGGTTCGGCTTTTCAGTAAGGACAATCACCTGATGCCACGACAAGTAATTTGTGGGCGGCTTTGAGGCCCAGAGGCACCCTAGCGCCTCGTCGAATTGCAGTCTGGTTTCTGCTCGATCAATCTGGCACCCTACCTTTTGGACTTTTCCTTTTCATTCTCCATATCCAGGAATCGCTGTAAAATGGGCCTGCGCGGTCGGATGCATAATTTATTCGGATTTGGGAGGGCGCATTGCGAAAAACAGGATTCATCATATTGTTCATGGCAATTCTGGGCACCGTAGGAATAGGACGATCCGAAGATCAGGTTGTCGAGAGAACCTTGACATCCAAGGACCTATATTCCGGATTGGAGGCGACCAGAGTACTGCCCAAAGATACCTCTTTGGTACTCGATGTCCGGAATTGGCCGAAAAATGGGGCCGCCGGGATCATCACTACGGATATCATCGATTTGGGTGACGACGGAATTCTCGGTAAAGCAGCGGCGGTCACAGACCTTAGAATCGCCCTGACAACCAAATGTGAGGCTCCTGCTTCCGTCACCACTGAAATTCGCACCGGCACAACATTTTTCCAGGACGCCGGCACGTGGACTGCCTGGCAACTTTATGAAGGTGCCTTTGCCCCTCGCGGGCACTATGCACAAATACGACTCAAGCTCTCCACAACCGACATAAAGGTTTTGCCTGCGGTCAACGCCGTGCGACTCACATATTCTCTCAAAGCACCGGTTTTTCAGGGATCCGTCACGCTGGTCGAAGACAGGGTCCAGAAAATCGTCAATTCCGTGGTGGTCTTTGGTTATGAACGTCCTGACCAGCCGGATCTACTCTGGCTGAACAAAACATTCAAACTCGAGGGAGTGATTGCCGGCAAGAAGACCGAGTTCGAAAAACTGAGAGCGCTCCTGGACTGGGTTGCCGCGCGAAAAAACAAGCGCCCCGGGCCGACCAATTCGGATGGCAGCTATCCATGGAACCTGAGGGAGGTTTTTACCGAGGAAAACGGAGGCACGATGCGCGGCCATTGCATGAGCTACTGCGAGACCTTTATCGCGGTCGCCGTTTCATTGGGCTGGCAAGCCCGGCACTTTGCCATTCAAGGCTTCCGCGATACGAGTCACGAGGTACCTGAAGTCTGGGTGAACGAACTTGCAAAATGGGTGTATATGGATCCATCCCTCGACACCTACTATACGGACCGCAAAACCAATGAGCCGCTCAATTTGCTTCAGATGCACAATGCCTACGTGAATTTTGTTCTGAAGCCCGGTGAAATCCTGCGGCGTGGTGAGGAAGTCAATCTGGATCGTGTTGAATCGCTGCGCGGAAAGCACCCCGTCAAATGCATTACGAATGACTACACCTATGGCCAGCGGGAGAAGTGGGACTGGGAGTTTGGACATGGCTACCTGACTGCCGGCTGGATGCAATTGACTCCAAGAAACAACTGGCAATCACAGCCGCAGCCCTGGTGTAAGGACTTTTCAGACAGCCCGGATGGTTACTGCGGCTTCCCTGTCTACGTCGACAGCAGGACACCCATTGTAGAACCAACAACCTCTCTCTGGTACACACGCGAGCGCGATTTCTGGTGGACTTTGAATCAGGCTTCGTTTCGCATGATCCGGTCGCAGGATAATACCGTGGAGGTTGAGTGTGGCACCAGCCAACCATTTTTTCATAAATATCTCGCCAGAATTGACGACAGCGACTGGAGACCGGTCGATGTGCAATTCACCTGGACGTTGAAAGCCGGCAACAACCGCATCGAAATCACATGCGAAGATGAGTTTGGCAAAAGAGCCAGCGCTAGCTTGGCGATAGTTCGTTATGATCCGAACGACTCCTCACACGGCGCGATTGATGCCACAGCCTTCAGCGCATTAGTGCGGCCGCGCTCCACAGGATGGGCACCTGGCGGTGCAAGTCGCCCGGAATGCGCGGCCGGTTCAGGTAGTAGTCGAGATCATTGAGCTTGTTTGTCCCTGCGCAGACGTCCGCCACGTTGCCGTCCTTGTCCAGGCTTGTCCCTGCTAAAAACCTCGTAGTAATTGAAATCGTTGCTGTTGCGACTTCGTGCTGCTACAGTCGGGAGCCATGCATGACGTTCTGATATCGCTGCTCGCCGGGTTTGCATCGATGTTAAGGACTCGAGCTTCACTTCAAGTCGAGATCCTGGTTCTCCGGCATCAACTGGCGGTCCTCCAAAGGGTCAACCGCAAACGACTCCCGCTTCGGACAATGGACGGGCTCCTGTGGGTAACCCCCTTCGCCTCTGGCCCGACTGGCGCAAGGCTCTCATACTGTTCAGGCCCGACACGGTCATCGGCTGGCATCGAAGAGGATTCCGGCTCTACTGGAAGTGGAAGAGCCGCAGAGGACGCATCGGACGGGGCCGGGGACGGCCAGGGAGATCGGCGAACTGATCCGCGGCATGAGCAACTCGAATGTACTCTGGGGAGCGCCGCGGCTGCACGGGGAATTGCTCAAGCTTGGAATCGAGGTGTCCCAGGCTACAGTTGCCAAATACATGGTGAAGCGTCCGAAACCGCCTTCGCAGACGTGGCGAACGTTTCTGGAAAACCATGTCAAGCAGTTGGTTTACTTCATCGTGGTGCCGACGGTCAGTTTCCGGATCCGTTATGTGTTCCTCGTCCTGGCTCACGAACGGAGGCGCGTGGTGCATTTCAACGTAACCGAGCATCCGACTGCCGAGTGGACGGCAGAGCAGCTCGTGCAGGCGTTCCCGTGGGACACGGCACCGCGGTACCTGCTCCGGGACCGTGACCGCATATATGGCGAAGCCTCCCGGATTCAGGCGGCGAACATGGAGATCGGCGAAGTGCTCACGGCTCCTCGTTCTCCCTGGCAGACACCGTACGTGTAAAGGTTGATCGGCTCGCTTCGTCGCGAATGCCAGGATCACGTAATTGTCATGAATGAGTCCTCGTTGCGGCGGCATGTCGCTTGCCACCTCGACTACTACCACAGCTCGCGGAGTCATCTTGCGCTCGGGAAGGATTCTCCCGACGGAAGAGCCGTCGAACCGCCGGAGTTGGGTCGGATTGTCTCGGTGCCCAAGGTTGGAGGGCTTCATCATCGCTATGAGCGGAGCGCCGCCTGAACTCCCGAGTTCAGTAGATCGCACTACTTCGAACACATTCGCTGGCATGAGACCGTTCGAAGGCAAGACGAGTCCGTCGACGACGTCCGGCCTATCATCTTCGAGGCTCAAGAGAATCAGAAGCGCGTGGCTATTCGCCTGCGCCGAAACCAGCCGGGGCAGCCACTCTAATCCAGTTCAGCTTTCAGTAAGGACAAGGGACCTAAAGAGTGCATTTTGAGCGCCGCGGGCAAAGTCATGAGCAAAGTCTTCTCCGCCCACAATAGGTTCTTGAGCGGTTTTGCCGAGGCTGTAATAGGTATTTTCTGGATGTGGCCCGCCGTCTGGATCGAGCATTCTCGCAGTTCGTATTTCCCGAAGCAAGGTGACGATGCTAAACTCCATTGCGTTGGAAAATCTGTCCGATTCAACATCCGGAGCCCTTTAGATATGGCGCGTGACGAAATACTCAAGATTTTGGAGCAAAACCGCGAGATCATCCGCGGATTCGGCGTCCGCGGCCTTGCGCTTTTCGGGTCCGCTGTCCGAGGAGATGCCGGGCCTGCGAGCGACCTCGACTTTGTGGTCGAATTCGAGAAAAAGTCTTTCGATTCTTATATGGATCTCAAAGCCTTTCTCGAACACCTTTTTGGCTGCCCAGTGGATCTCGTGGTTTCAGATGCCATTAAACCACGGCTGCGTTCCATTATTCTCTCGGAGGCAGTGCATGCCCCGGGACTATAGGATTTATCTTGAAGACATGCGCGAAGCTGGCGAGAAGGTCCGGCGATATGTCGAAGGCCTTTCCTTCGAAGCCTTCTCATCAGACGAAAAAACGGTAGATGCGGTTGTCCGGAATCTCGAAATACTCGGTGAGGCTGCAAAACAGGTCCCGGATCTTTTTAGGTCGGCTCACCCACAGGTGGATTGGTATCGCATCGCAGGCTTGAGAGATATTTTGATCCACCAATATTTTGGCATCGACCTGACAATTGTCTGGGACGTCATTCAGAATAAAATGCCGACTCTCCTGCATCAGCTTGATCAAATTCTCACCCTGTAATGGAGCATTCGACTGCCGAGTGGACGGCAGAGCAGCTCGTGCGGCATTCCCGTGGGACACGGCACCGCGGTAGCTGCTCTGGGACCGTGACCGCATTTATGGCGAAGCCTTCCGGATTCAGGCGGCGAACATGGAGATCGGCGAAGTGCTCACAGCTCCTCGTTCTTCCTGGCAGACACCATACGTGGAAAGGTTGATCGGCTCGCTTCGTCGCGAATGCCTGGATCACGTAGTTTTCATGAATGAGTCCTCGTTGCGGCGGCATGCCGCCTGCTACCTCGACTACTGCCACGGCTCGCGGAGTTATCTTGCGCTCGGGAAGGATTCTCCTGACGGAAGAGCCGTCGGCCCGCCGGAGCTGGGTCGGATCGTCGCGGTGCCCAAGGTCGGAGAGCTTCATCATCGCTATAAGCCAAGAGCCGCCTGAACTCCCGAGTTGAGCAGAGCGCACTACTTCGAACGCACCCTTTCGCATGAGACCGTTCGAATGAAAGACGAGTCCGTCGACGACGTCCGGCCTATGATCTTCCAGGCTCAAGAGAATGAGGACTCCGTGGCTATTCGCCTGCGCCGAAACCAGCCGGGGCGAGCCACTCTGGTCCATTTCGGCTTTTCGGTAAGGACACGGGGCCAAATTGGGGAAATGTCTGGCCGAAAATGCGACAACATGTTGGTAACTTCAGGCGCTAAAGCGCCTATCCGTCGGAGCAATTCGACCTGTAGCGGACGATCAGATGGTGACGTGCGGATATTACAGGCTGGTTTGATGTTTTGGCGACTGAAAGCAATTCAATCTGCTCTTATCGGTTCTTTGGGTCCGAATCCTCCTTTCTGGAAAATCTCATCAAACAATTGTTCCGAAGCACTTAGGGCAAACTGCGAGAATTCCTTTTCGAGCATTATGTTACTGTCCTCGTCGATCTGAAAGCCGGGCCATCGATTCTTGCCTTGTTTCAACTTCTCCGCGTCCCGAGACTTGTCGACGGAACCGGCTGCATGAACTATGCAGTTCCTGACAGCCTTAACAAAGTCGATCTTCTCCCAAGTTGTGTTATTCAGATCCAGGCCGACGACCTTTTTGAGATATAGCTTGACTTGTTTGAGAATATCTCGCTTAAGAGCCGTTGCTCTCAGCGGTAGCTGGTTTCGGCTTTGGATCTTGTCACAAGCCTCTGAAAGGCGGGTTTCGAGCAGAACACAGATGAGGACGATGAAGGAATACCTGAGATCCTTTGGAAACTCCCGAAGATATACAATCTCATATACCTGCTCCTGCGCGCTGAAGTCAGACCAATCAAGATTCCCCTGCGCAGAATCTAGTTCTTCCCTGGCTTTGCGCTGGGCATCAACCAGTAGGTCCTCCATTTTGGTCAGGTATTCTTTCTGTACTCTTAATGCCTGGGAGACCTCCCACGCAAACCAATCAACATTCCATCGCATTTGACAGTCTCCTTCATGTTCCGAGCCTATTCAAAAGGTCGCTTAAAGTTCGCCGCCTACGCGCAACTTAGAGGGGAATTGCGCGAGAAACCAACCAGGCAAGGGCGCAGCCCTTGATATCCGGCCAAAAAACGGCGGGATATGAGGAGCCAGAAATAAGGAGCCAGAAGCCAGCATCGCCCGGACATCAGCGTTCAGCAGGTCGCTGACTTCTGAAGGCCTTAGGGCAGCATAAGCGACGCTGCCAAAATTCTGGCTTCTGGCGCCTGGCTTCTTGCTTCAAACGCGAACAAAATTCACGTTATGTTACGCATAACGGTCTAATGATGACTTGGGCCACCCCGGACGTGCATGCCGCGATCGTAAATGAACAATGTCAGGCATTTTGCGAATCATCTCGCTGCTCAACGACCCTAAGGTTGGCCTTGCGGTAATGTTCCCCAAAAAACTGCTTCACGTCGTCCATGGGAGTGTCAAGCAATTTATCATTGATTTTCTCCCATAGAGCCGCCAGCGATTCGGCGATTGCTGTAACATGGAAGCCAATGAGATCAAGCGTTTCATAGTCGCGCTGGATTGCTTTCCAAATAAAGCCGAAATCGGCGTTTTCCCCAAAAGTCGCAACGATGCGGTCATGTACTTCAGCGGCACGCAATGCATGTTTCAAGCCTAATGGTCGAGAGGAAATCCACAGAATGGGGTACTCTCGCAAAGCAGCACGCGTGATCGGCAGAGATTTCCCCCGTTTTTTCTTGGTCGTTTCGTCTCCTCCCGACTCCAATCGAAGGACTGGCTCAGCATGCATGCAGGAGTTCCTGAACTCGTTTAAGTGTTTCAACTCTTCCCTCAAGTCATCGGGACAGACATTTTTGACCACTTCCCTGTATATCCAGTCTATCCGTGCCTGTATCGGAGGAGCCGCGCATACAGGCATGTCCTCAGATTTGGCCAGCCGTTTCATAACTTCGTTGGAAGGCCCCCTGGCGCGTTGACGCTTCGGCACATCCTTTTCAAGGTATGCTCGAGCGACAATGCGGAGAAATGCTTCAGTGGCAGCACTGCTACATAGGATTGCACCAAAGACCGGTCCTGCCAGGAATTTTGAATAATTCCAATTCATTAAACAGTAAGATTCAGCCGGGCGTTTCTTTTGCCGGACGAAGTCCTCGTGGAGCTTAACCAGGTTTTCCGTTTGTACCTCTGCGAGATGCAGGTTTGACTGGCCCGCAGCGACCAAGAAAAACCACGAAGACTGAATCGATCCTTTCCAGGAATCTTCGAGCAGTCGCTTTGATTGGGGCGTTTTTTCACCCAGATGGAACATGAATTCCGGTATCTTCATTGAGTGGTACCTCGCTATGGCTCTTCAAGTCATTTCTGAGGGTTGGCGTGATTGTCATCGGATTTTGTACTGTTGTCAACGACCAATGAAGGGTCGCTATGCGGCAATGCGGAAGCGTTCTATCTAGGGCTTCGAAAGAGATCCGTCTGGAATTTCTTCATAATTCTCAATGACCGATCTCTCACTCCTTAATGTGCCGCAACGAAAGTATCCCGATCAGCAAGACAGGCCATGCGGATTGACACTTCTGATCGCCCGTGTAGGTTGCTGAAAAATAAGCACTCCTGAGTCAGCTTTTTCCGCACTTTGTACGACCGTCGAGGCTGATTGCCTTTTTTCGCCCTGGTATCGAGCTTTTGGCGGAGCGGAACGAACGCAACATCCAGGGATCGGCCACTCACCTACTGCGCCGGTCCATCGCCAGACTGATAAACCTGACGACCGGCTGGATCATAACGGCGCAGGAATGGACGGGGCAGTGTAGCACGACGAACCCGAAGCACCACATCCACGCAGATGATTTCCGGGAGAATGCCAACGAATGTCGTGGCCGGCCTGGACATCCCAGAGATGGTTGGTGCAATGGGGCGATCCAATTGCGGCAAAAACTTTTGCCCTCTCCTTTGAAGGAGTCCGGAGATACAGCGATCCAGGCTGATGCCAGTATCATGTTGATAGCAGATGGCGCCAGAACCCGAATCCAAGCTTGAATGAAGGTAGCTCAATTGTTGAGGAATCGCGATCTTGACTCTTCTGTAGGTATTCCTCGGCGGAGCCGTCGGAGATGCCGCAGGTTTTTGCGACAAATATGCGTAAACCCATTTTTCAAAGAAAGCAGAACGCCTTTGACAATCCCCTCTTGGGGTTCTAAGTTTTAGCTGTAAGGCCGGAGGTCCTCAATTTTGACAAAACTTTTGCTCTGGCCGTGCTCCTCGACCTATCCCATTTTGGGATTACTGTCCGTGGGCGGCAATCACTCACGGAGGCCATAACTGGCCAGGAGCTAACATGCTTCACTGGCCCGCCGTTTTGGGCGGGCCTTTGCTTTTTTGACTCTCTACGTTCAGAGCTCCTGACATGGTCGAGAAGCAATCTGTCCCAATCCGGGGTCGGAATCGGTATCGGAATCGCTATCGATTCGGTTTCCCTACGATTCCGATGCCGATTCCGACCCCGACCCGGA
>JBEKYG010000182.1:0-8191 GCA_049511215.1 Acidobacteriota bacterium
CGGGGACACATCATAAAACAGATAGCGCCAAAAAATCCGGCGCACCAGGCCTGCAAGAAGTCTCGGTGGAAAGGCAAAGAGCACCCGCGGAACGGACAGCGCGCTGCTTTCCTCACCATAGCGGGCGGGCAGGGGCACATCAGCCACTCGTGCCTCAGCTACGTTCAACCGAATGAGAAGATCGGTCTCGAAAAAATACCGGCGCGAAACTCTGGAGAGCTGGATGCTGCGCAGGACCTCGGCGCGGGTTGCCAGGAAGCCGTTCACCGGGTCAAGCACATTCCAATAGCCCGAGGCAAGTTTGGTGAGAAAGGTGAGCCCGATGTTTCCGATGAACCTCCACTTCGGCATTTGGTTCAAGGCGCGAAAGTGATGAAACCGGCTTCCCTTGGCGTGATCCGCTGAACCGTTCAACAGGGGCTGAAGGAGTCGGGGAATTTCAGCCGGATCCATCTGGCCATCGCCGTCGCATTTCACGACAATGTCATAACCGGCGGAAAGCGCTGCCTTCATCCCGGAAACGGTTGCGCCGCCAACGCCCTGGTTTATCTTGTGCCGCAGCAGCTCCACCCGCGGATTCGCCAGTTTTTGCACGCGCTCGGCCACATCATCAGGAGAGGCATCATCGACGACGAAAATGCGATCGACACAAGCCGGCATTGCTCCGATTACCTCTCCGATCTGCGCGGAGACGTTATAAGCGGGTATGGCGACGGCGATCTTTTTTCCATCGAGCATAGAATCTTCCGGGAGCTGGCCCACCTGCCGGCTTCCGCCTCCACCGGATTGTCCTGCCTGTCTCATCGCGAATAAAGGTGGATCGAATCGATCCAGACTTCACCGCTCCCCTCGGGTTTGTCGAACCTTACGACGATATAGCGCGCGAGGTCGGGAATGGCCAGACCAGCACGGTATTGCTGCCATTCGCCGGCGACCGTGGCGGACTCAGATTTGCCTGTGAGAGGCCGGTCAGGCTGGACCTGATTCTCTGGAGCGATGCTTGCCGGATCCTTCTCGAAGCCCAGAGTATACATTTGATAGCGAAAAGAAACCGGCTGCCCGCCTTCGGCCGAGCGTGCGCTCACCATCAACTCCACGTTCTTAACTCCCGGAGGTAGCGCAACCACCTGCCTCAGCCCGGCCTTAAGCTTCAATTGAACGCATCGCTGTCCATCAAGGGCCTGGGGAACCGAGACGAGTCGCGGCGCCGCTCCGTCCGTCAACCAGAACTTGGGCATTGCTTCCTTCCCTATTTCGAAGCTGCCATTGAGCAACAGTTCATTACCCGGCAGGGCCCGAGCGTCGAACTCCCGCAGCACCTGCTCGAGCACCGGCATCCGGTAGATCGCCAGAGCTCCGGACTGGGCAACGAGATTTGATTCATTCCAGAAGTAATGAGAGATTCCCTCACCCCTGAACCATAAAGCATCCTCATCTTCTTCATTGACTATCCAGTATTCGCACCCGGCCGTACTGAGATACTGTATCTGCTCCCTCGGGCCCACGGTATGAAGGTACTGTTCCCAGATCGTAGCTTCCATGGGCTGCACCTGAAAATGGCCTATCGCCTCGTAGCCGGTGAACCAGACCTTCGGCCATCCGGCTCCCAAAACCTGACGACGCTCGATCTCTGCGGACAGCGCTTCAAATTGGCTCCCTACCAAGGCCTGCGGACTCATTTTTCCGGCATAGACCTTCCACGGCCACCCCTGGGGATCAGGCCAATAACCGAGCATGCTGGAAAGCGCCTGGGGAAACATGATCAGGAACGCGGCGGAAGCGATGGCAACGCGTATTGGGGCCGCTTGAAGCGGCCATTTCATGGGATGGCTTGCGGCAATGGCAACCAACCAGAGACTGGGGAGCCAGTAACGAACATAGGCGGTTTGCGAGCACAGAAACGCGGCCGAGATGATGCCTATGATGGTAAGGGATCTGGCGATGGCGTTTCCCTTCCAGAGAACTGGAATCGACAGAATCAGAAGCACCAGAAGGGTAATGCCCAGCCTGCCGTCATAGCCTTCAACAAAGCGACTTGTATGATAGGTCAAGTCCAACGGCCAGAGCAGCCAGCCGCGCAAGCCTGGCGGGAGCCTGAAGTTATCAAGGTTGCCGAACAGGGCGCCCCGAGGCCATAAAGGCGAAGGGAATATCTTTATGAGAAAAGGGAAAACCGGGTTGCCGCTCTGCTGATAGCTGTGAACGAGCCACGGGCTGAGGGCAGTGAGAAAACAAAAGCCCGAGATCACCAGGCTGCGAAGCGTTTTGACTACGCCGGCCGCCCGGAAGCTGCGCATGGCGGCATATGCGACCAGAGGGACAGTGTAGGCGAGGGTGGAGTATTTCGCCGCCCATGCGGTCCCCGCGCAAATGCCGATGGCAGCCCAAAGCTTGACCGAATCCGGTTTCGCGCCCTCCACGCACAGCACGGCAAGCGCCACAACGGCAACGCAGACGAACAGGTCCTGCATGAGTGAAGTGGCAACCCAGAGCATGACCGGGCAAGAAGCGACCACTACCGCGATTGCATATCGAACGGCACAGGACTGATCCGCCCAGCGGCGGCACACCGTTCCAATCAAAGCTACCCAGGCCAGCAGCATCGAAAGCCTGACCGCATGACTCCCCAGCAGGCTCAGCACGGCGGATCCATAGATCAAACCGGCCTGCGGGATGATATAGCACCATTGGCGCTGCCCATCAAAAAAGCCGGAATAATGGCGCAGCAACCTCATGTAAGGCCAATAGAAGCGCACGGCATCGGAGTTCATCTCCGGCGCCAGCGCTCCAACGAATGCAAAGACACCCAGCAGAAATAAGGCCTGGTATGCAAGAGCCACGGGAATGTTCCATCCCGAGATAAAGGAATCCCAGCCGTCTCCGAAATCAAGACGGAGGTTCGACATTCCGGTGCGGATGTCCGCTGCGAGGGAGATCAGGATGATCAGAGCGAGCATCCACCAGGTGAAGAGATGAACCCAGGCAAGAAACGCTCCCACAGCCGTCAGGAAGATAGCTCCTAGGGCCAGGCATATTCCCCACCTGCAGGAACTCTCCGGTAACAGGTGGCGCGCGAAACCCTTCCCGATCCTGGTGAGAACCAAACCGAAGAGCAGGATCAAAACGAAGGCTCCGGCCCTCGCCCAACCGCCGAAGGATAGCAAAACCACTGCTGAAAGCGACCAGAAGATCAGCATACCGCGAGCCCGGATCCTGAGGCCGAGAGTGATCAACAGGAATAAAGCCGTGTGGATCATGGCCGATGGGAAGAGCACGTCGAAAAAGAAGGCAAATACATCGGTTCGGCCTTCCACCCTGGCGAACAGTCGCAGGTAGAACGCAAAGGCAACAGCCACTCCCGCAAAGCCCAGAGCAATACCGATTTTCAGACTTCGGCTGCCGCCAGGCGCGGACTGTCCGAGATTCGAGACGGCTTCAGGCATTCCTTCCTCTCACTTCATGAGCCATGAGTTCGAAACTCCGTCGTGCGGGAGGCACCCTGCGATCAATGAGACGGGATTCCTCATCCATGCAGCCTGCGGCCCGCAAAGGTCAGAAAGCGACATTATACACAACCGCCCGCAATTCGCACACTTGTACGTGGCACCGTGGCCCCGTCAGCGATTCAGACAGTGGGCGAAAACCTGGCCACCTATAACATTGTGGACCCAGACCTGATATCTTCGCTACTGGCTCCCAAGCCTCTGGCTCATGGCGACGGCCGCAAGCGGCGCCCTTGAGAACAGTACCGCACGGTCATATCCATCCCGAATCTCGTGCAATCCGTGATTGTGAGCATATACGCGGCTGAGGGCAGCGCAGAAGCCTGGATCGATTCAGTCCATTCATATTCGCGGTGAGACCCCGAGGGACCGCGCCCACGCAAGATCGTGATGGAATCAGGGCCGGAGGATTGAAGCGATATAGAGGATTTTCCCCGCCACAACAGTACATGGTCGCACGTCACAGGCAGGGATACGATTTACCGTGTCGGAAATGGCATTGTTGGAGCGAGACTTTTGACCGGCTCTTGAAAAAGAACAGGAGAAAATGACGGCTGGTTCCGATGATCTTGCCCTCTTTGAAGATCAAGCATTGGCCCGGGAGTTCAATTAGTTGGTCATCCTTATTTTCTGTATTGAGACCAAGCCGGGAATGGTAAGCGACCCTCGCAACGTTCTTTACAGAGCCCGATCTGATCGGCTTGGAAATTGAAGGCCCGGAGCGAATCAGGAGGCATCTGAAAATCCCGGCCCGGAACCGGATAATCCGCGAGGTGTTTGAAGAGTTTGCCGCTACATCTTGAACTTTTTCGTGAGCCTTGGTATCAAAGTAGCAGTAATAACCAGGTTGGGCTGGAGTAAAGGCACTGCCGAAGCAGGCACTGATACATTGATTGAGGAGTTTGCTGCATGATTAGGGCTCAAGTTTCCCGTAATGTACTTATCATCCGCGTTTTTCTGCTTGCGCTCGCAGTTCTGACCTCGGTGCTCTGCTGGCCGCTGATGGAAGCGAGAAGCCATGGAGCCTCCGCGATCGAATCTGCACTTGACAGGGCGACCCTGCCGGCGCCAGGGACACCGACGACTGGAACCGCGCCCGCCAATCCGGGCGGCTGGGTTTACTCGGTAGGCGAAACGCTGCAATACTCAGTTTCCTGGGCGAAATATGTCACGGCCGCCCAAATCACCGCCTGCGCCGTAGAGCGCAAACAGGAGCAGAACATCGATAGTTACCACGTGCGGATCCAGGGACAGACCATAGGACTGGTCAATGCGCTCTATCCTTCCAGTGGGAACTACGAGGCGTATGTTAACACCGGTACGCTGCTTCCTTTTCGGGCCTTTGACAATTTGCAAACCGGCAGCCGATTTAAGCAATGTTATTACTGGCTAGAACCTGAAAAACGCACGGCTTTCCTGACTGATGGGCGCAAGATCACCCTCCCCGACAATACCTTTGACATGGCCTCGTTGTTTTACGCTCTGCGGAATTTGAATGTGACTCCAGGGAAAGCCGCAACCCTGGCCATGCTTGATAACAACAAGCTGTCCCCTATGATCGTTGAGGCAGAAGGTCCTCAATCGGTTACGACCGCCGGGGGCACCTTTGACACCATGCGATTGGCTCTGAAAGGGTTGGATCCGCGAGGCGGGATCAGCGACCACTCTAGAGTCCGTCTGTATATAACTGCAGACAGCCGCCGCCTGCCCATTCTTTTCACTGCCGATGCCCTCATTGGCAGTGTGCGAGTCGAGTTGACCAGTTATAGCAAGCCGCAGTAGAAAACTGAAGGGACGGCCGCCACTGTGGCAGTGCCCTGGCCCGCACTATTCATGAGGCTTTTCCAGCGGCCGCGGATCTGGGCATTCTAACGGGCGTCCTCGAACCTCGCCCCCTGCGACGTAGTGTTGAACTGCGCCCCGGGGTCTCGACCCTTCGGGTGCCCGTCAGCTGGTAACCGAACCGGCGCCCTCCGCCGGTGGTCAGATTGCCGGTATTGTACCACCATTCGATGCGATATTCGGGATGGCTGGCGTGATTCCGGGGAAATGAAACCGGTCGCGCGGCAAGGCCTTCTGCCAGGCGTTGCCGACCAGGCCGATGCCTGCGGTCAGGAGAAGGATGAGGCGTCATCGACGACGTAGATGTGATCGACACAAGCGGGCATTTCCGCGATGACTCCTCCTATGTGGGCGGCGACGTTATAGGCCGGTATGGCGACCGCGATCTTCTTTCCATCGAGCATAAAACCTGCCGGAAGCCAGCCAAACGGCCGGCCCCCGCCTCCGTTGATCTGCAATGTCCGTCTCAACGCGAATCAAGGTGGACCGAATCGATCCGGAGCGGGCGCCTCAAGACGATTGAGCAGAGAGGACTTTCGCTCGGGCTGAAGCCGGACCGCAGACGAGGGAACGCGCCATTATACACAACGATGGGGATTTCGCCCACCGATATGTGTGGCGTCGTGCGGCGTGCCGGAATGCCAAAGCGGAAGCCGCAAGGCCGGTTTGTTATCAATCCGGAATTGATTTCCGGACCGGAAAGACTAAAATTTTAATTTAGCGCTTGAATTTGGGGGGAAATCCACTAAATTATCGTGCGAATTCTATGGACTGTTCGCGGTTGAAGCTCGTCTGTCCGAATCGCCGGGCGGAAACTTTGAGTGCCACCGGGAGAGTGCCCTAGTCGAAGAAGGTCAATATTTCAATTAGCGGAGGATTTGATACCATGGCTTTGCTCATTAACGAAGAGTGCATTAACTGCGGCGCTTGCGAACCCGAGTGCCCCAACAAGGCTGTCTACGCCGGCGGTGAGGAGTACGAATTGGACGGTCAGATGCATCCGGCCCTTTCCGAGGAGTACTACTACGTCGTTGCCAACAAATGCACCGAGTGCGTGGGCTTTCATGACGAAAAGCAGTGTGTTTCCGTGTGTCCCGTGGACGCCTGTGTTGACGACCCGAATCACGTGGAGTCCAAGGATCAGCTTCTGGCGAAAGCGAAGGCGCTGCATCCCGACAAGACTTTCTAGTCCTTTGTTGTAGCTTTTCCGATGTCAGGGACTACCAGCCATTCCCAGCGGCGGTAGTCCCTTTTTTTTGGAAAGAGCTTTTCACATCGCCTATCTCCATTTTGGATTGCGGATTTCGGAATTCGGCGCCGGTCAACTTGCGTCCAGCCGCGAATCGCGCATTTCCGTACGAAATCCAAAGTTTAAAATCCATGGGAGGGGACCTTGCCGCATCAATGAGCATGTGCAAAAATTCCATCAGAGTCTCGGGTGATAGGGATGGACGACAGATCTCGACGTAAGGTTACTGGCCGGCGCACTCGGCGCTAAGGGGACAGTTGGCTGGAAGTTCATCAAACTCTCAGGAAATCATTCTTGGCTTGAAATCGCCAATCTGGCGGCTCATGCGCAGTCTGCTGGACGGCTTGACGAAGAAGCTCTGGCTTGGAAGCAAACGGCCCCGATTCCGGATGCTGCGCGGCATTTGGGGTTGCGGGCGTGCCACCATCCCTATCCCACGCGCGCATCGGAGGCGAACATGAAGTTAGCGCTCCTCGGCTATGGCAAGATGGGCAAAATTGTTGAAGCTCTCGCTATGCAGAAAGGCTGGGAAATCGGGCCGAAACTGGATATCTACAATAATGCGGGCGGGCGGGGGATCACGAAGGCGGCCATGGAAGGGGTGGATGCCGCCATTGACTTTTCGCAGCCGGACGCGGTGGTGCCCAATGTGGAGGCGGCAGCGCGCATTGGGATCAATCTGGTCGTGGGCACCACCGGGTGGTTCAACGATTTAGACAGGGTTGAGAGCCTGATCCGCGAGTCGGGCATCGGCATGGTCTACGGCTCTAATTTTTCGTTGGGAATGAACCTGTTCTACGAAATCGTCGCGCGTGCCGCTCAGCTCATAGGAAAGGTTCCGCAATACGACCCATTTCTAGCCGAGCAGCATCACCGTGCCAAAAAGGATGCCCCTTCGGGAACTGCGCTCAACCTTAAGGCTATTCTGGCTTCGCACTTTCCTGACAAGGATCTCGCCATAGCCTGCACCCGGGCCGGATTCCTTCCCGGTAACCATCAGGTGGGTTTCGATTGCGAGGCGGATACGATCCAGCTGGAACATCGGGCCCGCAACCGACAGGGGTTTGCCGAGGGGGCGATCCTTGCGGCGCGTTGGATCGTCGGCAAAAAAGGGCTTTATGACTTTCACGCCGTTTTTGCCCAAATACTCGGGATCTGATTGAAAACCACGAGCCGTTGCGTGGTCTGATCTGCACCTAACATCAGTCAGGATTACTAATCAGTTCATAAACAGGTGGACATTTGATCAAGAAATGAGGATCTGGACGGTGGTCGTGTTCGCTTTGGGTGGCGATCATCGGTATCGGAATCGGGGTCGCAGTCGCAATCGCAGTCGCTATCGGCTTTTGCAGACCCACACAACCGATTACGATTGCGACTGCGATCCCGATTCCGACACCGACGGATATAGTGTTCTCCCTTCTTTTTGATACCGCCAAATGTCGACCTAGTTATGAACTGACTGGTGTTTAGCCGCGGCTAACCCAACTTCCGAATGTAAATTGCGATTTTGACCTATTTTTCGGTTTTCAGCGGTGGAAGTCCTTTGTTTACAGCATCCACTTACTTCGGGTTTAAAAAGTGACTAATTTGTTAT
>JBEKYG010000183.1:0-8179 GCA_049511215.1 Acidobacteriota bacterium
GTCACAACCACAACCCCGGTGACCAGGAAAAGGAACGCCAGAAGCAATTTGTCGAAATTGAGGTAGAGAAGGGCACGCAGGTTGTAAGGCTGCATTTTTCCTCCGGTTTGAGCGAGAAAAAACCGTGTAAAACGGCTTGAGGGCCTTCATCGTGAGGTGGGGAAGGGTAGGAGTAGGGGGTGTTAGAACGCTCTGGCGATCGTAGCAAGCAGCTGTGCGAGAAGTAGCAGCTTCTGGTACTTCGAACTGGTTTTTGCGATCTTCTCGACTGATTCGGCAATCGACGGCGCCTGGCGGGACGCTGCCTCAAGATTTCCGGCGATCACATCCACATGAGCCGTGGTCGCCGCGATACTCTTTAGAGTCTCCAGCCATTGCGGGTCGGCCAGCAGGGTGTTGATCTCATCGATTGACACGCCCCCCTTCGCTGCTATCGACTGCACTGAGGCCGTGACCGCCTGCACGGATACGCCCAACGTTTTCGCTGTCTCAGCCAGGTTCGGCAACAACTCCTCGTTAAGGCTTCTATCCGTGTTGCGCACCAGAGTTGTCAGTGCCTGCGCACTCTGATCGAAACTGCTCACGGCGCTGTTGAGGCTGTCGAGGGTATCCCGTAGCCGCGGCATCAGGATCTTGTTGATGTCCTTCGCGGTTCCGTTCAGCACGGCCGCCGTCTGCCAGGCGGCTTCGAGGGCCTTCTGGTTCTTTGGACTCTCCATGATCCTTTTCTGCTTATCCGCATAGTCAGCGACCAACTTCGCCGTGCGGTCAACCTGGGCTACGGCCCCGTCAAGCTTTGTGGCCGCACTGTCAGCCTTCAAGAGAAGGCAATGCGCGTCCCTCGTCAGGACACCGGCGCACACCGCCAGGGTGAGCGCCAGAATGACAATAGCGATGGTTTTGAAGGTGTTAAGCATTGGCCAACTCCCGGTATATGCGGGCGTACCTGAGTACTTCACGGCTGTAGTCCCTGCCGGCAGTGTACTGGTCAACAAAATCCGGTCCGCACGCCATGGGATCCGCCTTCATTTGAGCCAGGGCCTTGAGGACATTTCCTTCCCCGGAGTTGTAAGCAGCAACGGCCGCGCGCTCCAGATCCGGTATGTCCAAGCCTTTTTTGGGTGCCAGCCTCTGTAATACCTGGCGCTTCTTTGCCAGCACCTCCGCCGCGCACAATGCATTCAATCGCGGGTCTTTCCACTTCTCACCAGCGCAGAACTCAGGGAACGAACGGTCGTCAATCTGAAACAAGCCGTGCCCATGCCCGCCGTCTCCGACATCGTCCGCCGGATTATCCGGTGTGCCGAAGACATCCTTCAACAGCGGAGACTTTCCACCCTGAGTTTCCCGCATGAGGATGCCGGCCATGATCTCTTCTCTGTGCTGGTACAGCTCGGCCGCTTCAACGAGGATCGCGCGGTAGGTCGCCAGAATGTGTTTGAGTAGTGCTGGTTCATTCGCTTTGTCTATCATGCGGATCCTCTCAACAGGGTCTTGATGTCCTGCTTCACTTCATCCAGTGATTTCGTGATAGTGTCGAGCTGCGGCTGGAGCACGTCCTTGCGGACGAAAAGCTCCGGGCACTGCGCTTGGCACCTTTCTACCTCTTCCAGCCGCCGGCTGAGTCGTCCGTAGCCCATTGCCAAGACGGTCGCGTTGAGCAGAATCGCTCCGAAAAACGTGATCGCTGCCTCGACATGATCGGTGATCCAACTGAACATATCTGTCTCCCCATGCACCGGGGCTCATGCAGACAGAAGGCTCCCCCTTCTGGCTTTCATTGCGCCACCTCCGAATTGTGTGATTGATGAATGCGCCGGCGCGCCACGCCGGAACGGACAGAGGCCGCTACTCCTGCGGCCCCACGCGTCCCGTCACGATCGACGGGGTGTTGCTTTCCGTGACCTTTGCGGCCACTGGGATCTTCTTCTTGAATCTACATCATCAGGAATCCTGGCGGTGGCTTTCCCTCTGGATTAGTGGGATAGTCTGGAGTACCTGCATTGTACGGATTATCAACGGGAGTACCCGCACCGGGACCACTCGGCGTCGGCAGATTTGATGGATCCGGAGGCTGCTGCGGTATGCCGGGATCTACTGGGGTCCCAGTGCCACCCGGGTCCCCTCCTGGGGTAGTCGTGGTCGTTGTGGTAGTCGTCTTGGTGATGAATCTGTCAGCGAGATACCTCAGGATGATCGGCATGAAAATGCCGTTTCTCGATCCTTTCGGGGCGTAGGTGATCGGGCGTGGCAACATGGAAGCGTGTGCAGAGCCCGTCGTGAGAAAGTTTTTCAAGGCCGTGTCGAAGACCTTGATCAACACCGGATCATGCACCGTATCGGGAGGCACCGGCGGAGGTCCCAAACTCTGTGCGCCTCGGTCGTGTCCGAGCCAGGTGGCTGGTGTCGTTCCTCCCCAACCTCGCGCCATTCCTGAGAACTGGTCATATTGCGTGTAGTGGCCAGTACCCGTGACCCAGCATTTCTCCTGCGTCCGACCGTTCTTGATGGCAAATCCGCTTGGAGGGTTAATTTGTCCGTTCGGGCCATTTATGGCGTCATAGACCATCACCGAAGTGGCGACAAGGTTGATGTCACAGTTGCGCAGATCACGAGCGCCGACTTGTGTTGTCTGGACCCAGGTGTCGTTCGTGATCTTTCTGCCTTCGAGGTATTGAGGCGCAGGCCAATCATTCGCAGGCTGTCCTGCGCCCCACCTTTCATTCTGATCGTTCATGACACGTATTCGACCAGTCCAGATGTCCGAGGTGGTCTCGATCTTGTTCTCCGCGTAGATATCGAAGATTTCCGTTGTTTCGGCGTATGACCCAAAGTCGAAAACTTCCGCCGCCGCCGGGCTGCTGATAAGGGCCGAAATGCTCAACAAGTTAGTCACGTCATGAACGCCAGAATCTCTGGAATATGGAAGTCTCGGCATCAGGCAATCCTTATCACTATTTTCGCCGAATAAGCCGTGGGAACGCCGGTCACCCTAAACAAGCCTGACAGACCAATATCAATTGGTATCGTCACCTTCGCGCCCCAAGCCAGAGTGCTTTCGGTGAGTAGTGAGTTGTATCTTCTGCCTGCGAAACGGGAGGTGTAGTTCTCACCGGTTGGCCTGCACCACAATCCTACCGGTCGATAGATCCTTGAGCCATTCATTGACAGCAACGCGTACGTGTAATTGCCGGTACCATAACTCGTGGTGCGAAAGCCGTAGCCGGGAGTCGCATTGTCGATCATGAAGCTATGAGCCACATCACAGGAGCTGTCAGCATAGTCAGCAGTCGATCTGCTGCCATTTCCATAGACGTACTTGTTGTGGGCCGCGTCCGGAGTCGGGTCGAGCATTCCCGCGAATAGAACCTCCACCACTGCGCTCACCGCATCCACGTCGATGTGCATGTGATGCTCGCCGGTGAAGATGTGGACGTTCCAGCTGTTGGCCGTCGGGCAGTTGATTCGACGGGTGCAGACGGTTACTCCTGTTGCATCTCGAAGTCGCATTTCCAGCTTCTGCTGCGTGATGCGTGTGAACAGTACGTCGTACCACCTGCCGTTTGCATCAACGGGTGACTTATATAGACCCGCGCTTGGTTTTGACCACGCCGGAACGTTGACGTGAAGCACCTGGTTCTCGAAGTCGTCCATGATGGTCTGAACATCGGAGACGCCCTTGCGTTCGAAGTAATAAAAACTTGAGTTCAAGAATACCGGTACGCTCATCTTTAAGCCTTCCTGAAGGCCAGCTTGGTGTTGCTAGTGACAATGCACCCCACCACCTTGAACACTCCCGTGTTGTTGTCGTCGAGTGGAATGGTGGCTTCGGCTGCGAACGCCAGGCTGCTATCCACAATCATCGCTTGATAAGCTCTGCCCATGAAAATACCCGCCCCATCTGTAAGCTCCAAAGGTTCGCACAGCAGAGCCCCGCTCATAGTCTTTCTTAAGAACGAATCCGTGCAGGCACGCAAGATTGCTCTGGAGGCGTTGCCGACGTAAGATGTCGCCCCCATGCTCATGATATAAAGATAGCTCCAATACCCGTTTACTACCCAAGTCCCAGAGGTGTCGCGGGGACCATAGGATGCAAAGTACGTCGGTCTTGGAATGCTGATGGGCTCTGGCGTCTGATCGGCCAGTCCACAGTAAAAACATTCCGGCGTCGCTCGCTCGGTGTTGACGCAGAAATGAAAAGGACCCGTAAAATAATGGACCGTGCTGCCGGCAACGTCGATGTCCTGCCGTGTGTCGGTCTGGTTGTTGACCAGCATCCCGTTGTGGTCCCTCACCACGTAGGCGATTCTGGTCGCGCTCGTCCGCGTACATTGAATCGTTAAAAACAACCCATCCGCTCGCGCGGGCGATTTGAACGTCGTTGGCGTCTGTCCGCTGCCACCAACCGTACAAGTCCAGCCGCCGTTCGTGACAAGCTCCACGTACAAATCGTTGATGATCGTCTGAACGTCCACAACGGCCAGCGTTTCCTTGTACCTGAAGGTCGAGCTCAAATAGGTCGGAATGCTCATGCTACGCGCTCCTCACACACAACAACCAAGTCCAATTCGACCCCACGCCCCCGATGACGATGAACTCACCCAAGACGCCCTGATCAATTGGCACATAGATTCGGGCTCCCAGTGCCAGGGACTGCGGGCACAGGAGCGTCTGGTACGCTTTGCCGGCAAAGTGCAGGTAACCATAAGTACCGCCAGCGCCCGACTGCTGACACCACATTTCACGCGGGCGATAGACTCGCGCACCACTCAATGTTTTAGAGCCATTGGAGCCCCCGTTTTGGTTACTGCCATATTGAGACACCCTGGTCCGGTGTCCAGCCACAGTGTCATCGAGCATGTAGACTTCGTGGACATTATTATTGCCGTCCGCAACATCGAGGTTGGACCTCGCGCCACCGCCATAGACGTAATGATCATGTGCATTTTGCGCGTCAGGGCTGAGATCGAGAATTCCAGCATACAGAGCTTCGGGAGGTGCGCTGAACATTGTCACATCTATCATGACATGACCCGGGCCGGTGAAGATTCGCGCCGTCCAGGCATTGGCCGACGGGCAATTGATTCGGCGAGTGCAGATCACGATGTTGCCCTGGTCTCTCACCTCCATCTGCAACTTTTGCTGCGTCGCCCGCGTAAGTGTCACCTGGAAGTGCTTGCCCTCGTAAGTGGGACTCACAAACACACCTGTGGATGGATTTGTCCATGCATACCAACCCTTCGGCGCGTTGTCGGCGGTTAAGACCTCGGTCCCAAAATCGTCTATGATGGTCTGGACATCTGTGACGCCTTTGTGCTCGAAGAACCTGAATCCAGTACTGAGAAAATGTGGAATCGCCATCACGCCACCCTACAGCAAAGCCTGTTCTGATAAGCATAGCCCCAACCCAAGATACGAAATGTGCCGGTGACATTATCGTCAAGCGGAACGGTGAACTGCGCCTGACTCTGCTGGCTCATATCCGTCCTCAGAACGTTGAACATCCTGCCCAAGAGCCAAATTCCGCTAATAAACTCCAGCGGCACAAACAGCATCGTACCCTCGATAGTGAACATGTCCGAGTACGTTTGATTTACGGTATTAGTCAAGATGCCACTCGTGTCCACACTGTAAGACGTGCCGCCAACAGCCAACGTCGATATGTAGAACCAATTGTTATTGAAAATATCGCCGGTGGTGTTTCTCGGGCCACTCGATGACCAATAGCAAGGCCGTGGATCCGCCAAAGGTTCTGGGGCTCTGTCCATGATTCCAGTGCCCCAACATTCATTCTGCGTGGGATTTGCAGAATCCACGATCACGTAAAACGGGCTCGAATAGATTCGCACATAGGTAGCGCCGGTACCAATATCCTGCCGAGTGTCCGCGGAGTTGTTGTTCACCAGCAAACCGTTGTGATCTCGGACCACGTAGGCTATGCGGGTAGCCGAGATTCTCGCAGTGGCAAACGTAATGAAAACCCCGTCACTTCTCGCCGGAGATTTGAACGTTCCTGACACAGGCTCCGTCCACTTGTTCGCGGCGGCGGGTTGCGTCACCAACTCGTCACGCAGTGTCGTGATAATGCTTGCGACATCGGTGATCTGGATTTCCGTGAATCTGAACGCGCAATCGAGAAAACTCGGAACAGCCATCAGTAACCTCGCACAAAAGCAACGACGTCGTCCTCGTCAAAGTCAGCGTTGTACATGAACCCAAAGTAATCGCGCCCGTCTGGCTCACCCGATAGCGCCACGTCGTCGATGTCGATGCCTGTGTTGTACTTGTCGTCGAGCGTCAGCCGGTGTCCTCCCACGTGATCCTGCTGCACCACCAGGATGACCGGCTTGCAGTGCTTCGCATTCACGAGTGGAGCCAGCGTCGCGTCCGCTGTCAGTAGCAGATAAAAGATGCTGCCGAGACTGCAATCGATGATGATCGTCGTCGTGGTCTTGACGATGATGACGCCGGGATCATTCCCCACCGGCGGCGGTGCTACCGGAGTCGCCGAAGTGGTATCGTCGTCTGAGAAACTGTAGGAGTTTGCGAACCACACCCGTCCCTGCAGAGAGGTGAAGCCGACAGCCACATCATAGGGCATGTCCACACTCTCGAAGGTCTGCGTCGACTTGTCTCCTCCTCGAGACCAGTAGTTGCCCATGTAGAAGCCGAGACCCGTCTGGCTTCCTTGATATCCTTCGGCTGTCCACTCCCACGGTGGTTTAACGATCATGATGCGGACGTTTTTATACAGGCCGTCAGCCGGGTCCGGATCGTCCATAGGTCGAATACCAGTCCGGCCGGTGATCTTGTTGCCGCTGATCTGCGAGACCCCGATGCCATTCCAAAGACAGTACTTCTCATCGAAGTTCCCGAGACGAACGTCCATTAAGAGCAGGCCGCCGGCCGCCAAGGCGGCGCCATAGTCTGCGGGACCTCCAGCATCAATCGTCAGGTCGCCGGTCAGCGGATCGAGAGTGTGCGAGATCGCGCTGCCGTCATAGAGCACTTGTGAGGAACCAGCCACGCCGGAGTTTGAGCTGATATCTCGCCATTGTCCGGTGGCGGAATCCTTGATCTGGTACATGGCGAACAGGATTTTGTGGCTGTTCGTCTTCGGCCGGGACGCCCTGACCCGGGCTGTGCCCGCGGCAATCCCCTGGACGACTTCTACCGCCCAATCTGCGGGAGGAGCCGTGTCGGCAATCGCCGGGTCCTCGGTGTCCAAGAAATCAATGACTACTTGCGGAACATCATTGCCATCGGTCCAAACACTCCATCCGGCCGAGTTGTGCAGGCGAAACGCGAAATAGAGCCGTCCCTGCTGGGCTGCCTTGATGAAGTACTGCGCCCCGTAGGCGTCAGCATACAGGTCCGTGATGATCCACTGGTCTGTCCCGTTGTGGGCCAGCGTTCCGCCTTCGGCCACGGTTCTCAAGTCTACGGACGTTGAGGAGAATCCGGCATCGAACAGTTGAGCCCTGAATTCAGCCTGGTCAATATCGGCGTTCCATTTGTTGGCGGCGCATCCGAGAGTAAGGCGGAGGCCATTGGAGATTCCATTGGTCCAAAGATCGTCCGGGACATGCGGCGATCCCGGCCCTACGACCGGCGGCGGAATCACCTTGGGAACGTATGGGTAACTGCTGTTCGGCCAGTCGTGGAGCGAGTCCTCGGAACACTGCACGGTCAATATGTGCGTGCCGGCCTTGGCATCCACGTCGTGTTGGACACTTTCGACGTAGAAATCTCCGTCGATGAAGAGGCCAACCTTCTCGTCGGCGTAAACATTGATCTTGTCGCTGACCTCACGGGCCTGCACCTCGAGTGCGTTCTCAAGACTGCGGTGCGCCTTTATCGTCATCGTGACGATCGGCCGCGGGCCCTTATACAAGGCCAAAAGGTGGTCGCAGAAATCCTGCGCTTCCCGCACGTTCGTCAGGAACTTGCCGGGGAACGGATAGGTCCGGTCAATCTTCGCCGGCGCAGTGGCCTTCACGGTTGCCGCGTCGCTCTCGACGACCATCGTCCCATGCGCGCGCAGCAGCGTTACATATGCCCTGACTCCGTTGTTGTTTGTAATCTCCAGGTCCACCGTTGCGCCCGTCTTGTCGGGTGTGGCGATATCGACCCCATCCGTCAGTTCAGTGCCACTCCCGTCAGCGTTGGCGTACGCCTG
>JBEKYG010000184.1:0-8153 GCA_049511215.1 Acidobacteriota bacterium
CGGCCGAGATCTCTTTCACTTGACAGAGCAGGACTGAAGCCAATTCCGGCACCTCGCGGATCGGCACCCGGATCTGGAAAAGCACGATGCGACCGGCGGTCGCATCAATCATGTCAAGCACATCGTCAAGCGCCATCGAGAGATCGTGGATATCCTCGCGATCGATCGGGGTTATGAAAGTCTTGTTCAGCTCACGGATCACGGTATGCGTGAGTTCATCGCCGAGATGCTCGAGGTCCTTGATTCTACTTGCAAGCGACTGAAGCTCACTATCCGGTTCTGTAACCATCCTTTGGAGAATCTCGGCTGCCTCCTGAATATGGACAGTCATTTGAGTAAAGAGTCTGTAGAACTTCTCGCCTTTCTTGAAGAATCTAGCCATCCCTTCACCGACCCTGAGCGAAAAGCGATTAGGAAGCAAGTTTGCTTCAACGGTTACCGCCGACCCTGCCCTACGGCAGTTTTGCTTCGCACACACACAGCCACTGACCAAACATCTCTGCCTCTTTATGAGAAGCGATTATACCATCGTAAGCTCGCGTTTCAACATACGTATGCTTCCTGTGGCCGGATCGGCAAGATTCGAGGATCTGGTGGTCGATAATCGGGCCGCCCATTCCGACGGCATGGACTCCTAACCTGTCGATTGCGAGAGCACTGGGGTCTTTATGCAATATTCACACAATGTGTGGAAAACTGTGTGAAAATCGATTTTTCGACAGGCTTAATCCTTTGAAATCAGACTGGTTCCTACCTGTTTGCTTAAAGGATGTGCAAGGTTGGCCACGCATCTGCCTCGGCGGCGCCTGGAACGCGGCCTCTCCTGGTTCTCGGACGGGCTCCTAGTGGCTCGCGGCATCTCCGATGCAGAGGCTCCCGGAGACAGTGCCGGAACCCGACAGGGCATCCCGGTGCAGTGAGGCAAATAGCCGGAGTCGCTGATCCATGGATCGCTTTTCCGCGACCGCGCGCGCCAGCAATTTTCGCAGGTCACGGCTCTCCAGTTTCCGCCCGCGAACGGTTACTTGATAAATGCCATTCATATTCCCCTCCTCTATTTGTACTTGCGCATGACAGCCACTACCACGCCCTGAATTCGGACGCGAGAGCCGTCAAGAACCAGGGGAGGAATGGCAGGGTTCGCCGGCTGCAGTCGGACTTGAGATCCTTCGCGATACAGCTTCTTCAGCGTTACACTCTCCCCATCTACCAAGGCCACAACCATCTTGCCGTTCTCGGCCTGGGAACCCGAATTGACAACCACATAATCGCCGTCCCGGATGTGCTCATCGATCATCGATTCACCCTGGACCTGCAGCACATAATGTACTCCACTCCCCTGTAGCAGCTCTTCGGGGACCGCCAGGGATTCGGGAGCCGAAATCGCCTCCATAGGCCGGCCTGCCGCGATGTACCCGTATAGGGGCAGGACTTGAGCCGTGGGAGCATCGACCCGCTTCAGCTCAATCGACCGCGCGCGGTTCGCGTCGCGGTGAAGATGGCCACGCGCCTCGAGCGCTTCCAGGTGCTTGAAAACGGCATTGAGTGACGCGAAGTGAAAGTGCTCAGCGATCTCCTCCATACTCGGCGAATAGCCCTCACGTTCGATGAACCCCGTGACAAAGTCGAGGATTTCTTTTTGCCGCTTGGTCAGCTTCATCTGTTTCACCTTTCTTACACGATTTGCATTATAGGTGTTAAAAAGGTGAATATCAAGCAAAAAAGAAGGCCGCGGATTTTGCAGATATCACCAAAGACGCCGGAACCGTCCGAGCAAGCGTTCTTTGCCAAATCATCGGGATTTGTGGCTGAATTTTTTGCCTGAGTTCCCGCCAAAATCAATTCACATTCCGGCACGAGCGTAGGAAAGGCAGATGCGGAGGCGCCGCCAGGCAGACGAGGGGACAGCGCTTTCCCCCCTTCGCAATGGCGCAGCGCTTTGCGTTTCTCTGTCCCGATCCTGCCCGTCGGAATTTCAGCCTCCCTATTCGTGTTATTCGCGTTATTCGTGGCTATGCTTTTTCCCACTGTCTGAATCGCAGTCTCTGATACACTAGGCTTGTGCGGCAGGTCAGGGTAGCCAATCCGCGCCCCGCCGGCGCTTCAGCCTGTCCGAGTGAGATTTTAGCAACCACGTGCAGATTTTTCGATCTTAGCGAAACTTTTGGAGACTGTTTGAATCAGCTAATGGTGAGTTCAGTTTGACGAAGAAAAACCTGAACGCCGTAAACGTTAGAGCAGACCCAGCTCTCCTGGCACATTGGATCGAGGAAGCGAAGACAGGAGAAATCGGAGCCTTTCGTAAGATTTACGACCAGTTTTCGCGCAAGGTTCTGAATTTTATCTACCGCATGGTGGCTTCGATCGAGGAAGCGGAAGATCTGACTCAGGAGACCTTCGTAACAGTTTATCAGAAGCTGGGTTCTTTGAAGGATGATGCGAAGTTTGAGCCATGGCTCTTTCGCATTGCGCGGAACTATGTCTATCAGAAATATCGCCGCCGGACTCTTACCATGGTGTCGGTAGACTTGCAGGACGAGGAAGGCCGAAGCGCCACCGAACTGGTGGATGAGCGCAAGGACCCCCAGGAGGCCTTTCAGGCGGGAGAGCTCGAACGTGTGGTTCAAAAGGTCATCGTCGATCTTCCGGAAAAATACCGGGAAGTTTTCGTCCTCTCTGCCATCCACAATCTCAGTTATCAGGAGGTCGCGGAAATCGTCGGACGGAGTCTGCCCAGCATCAAGACGGACATCCACCGAGCCCGGCTTCAGGTTCGCCAACGAGTCAAGGATTATCTGAAGGTGCCGTAAGGTGTAATCATGGATTGTCAACAATGCAGCGATAATTTGACGGCCTACATCGACGGGGAACTCGTTGACCCCGACGCGGAACAGATGCGCCGTCATCTGGAAAAATGCCCGCCGTGCAATACTGAATTCCAGGACTTGAGGGATTCGGCGACTTTTGTAGTGTTGCACGCCCAGGCACTCGAACCGGTTCCTGAAATCTGGAACAACCTGCGTTCCCGCATCGTGGAAATGCCGGCCCCTACCGGCTCTTTCGGCTTTTTTCGATTGTTAGTCGTAAACCGCTGGGCCACGGCGGCGGCGACACTGGCGGCGACGGTTGTGCTCGCCCTTGGGCTGTGGGGCTACATGAGGTACCAGCAGTCACAAAGCGAAATCGAATCGTATATGAACGATTACGTCCAGAGGCGCAATATTTCCGAACAGCTCCACACCTTGCAGCTCATGGAAGCTTTGAAAAAATCCTCCGACGCCGAAGCCACCGGGCTCGGCTCCATGGAGAACCCCTTCGCGGAGATACGCCCAGTATCCTATTCCAACCCATTCCGGGCGGAGCAAAAATGAAGACCGGCAGCGCTCGGTTTCGTGGACAAGTCCTTGTAGTTGCATTTCTGGTTCTTGCTCTCGAATCGGCGATCCCGCGCTTGCCGGCACAGAATAACGATCTCAGCAAAACCCGGAACATTGCCGCGGCTCAGCATGACATCGTCATAATCCTGATCAAAAAAAGGGAGTTCGCCAAAGCCGCAGGGGAGGCCAACAAAATTTTTCAAATGAAATGGCCTGATGATCAGGAACCGGTGCTGCTGAATGAGCTGCTCGGTTTCTCGGACCTGCTCCGTCATAACGATCAGCCCGCAATTGCCCTGCAGCTCCTGGATGCCAACCTGAATCTGTTCAAGGCTAACCAGAACAAAGCGGAAATATGGAAAGATAAGGGTTACCTCTTTGAGGTCATGGGCCAGCATGACAAGGCGATCGACTGCTTCCGTGAGGTTCAACGCCTCCTGGAAATCAAGAGCCCTCCTCCCAAGCCAGCGAGTCAGACACCGCAAAAAAAAGCAGCCACGAATAACACTGGGCAGCATAGCAGCAACCAAAATCTACCTCCAGGACTCAAAGGCTCAAAGACTCCAAGGCGCCAAGAGTTTTAATCCTTGATTTCTTGGCGTCTTAGGGTCTTTGCGTCTTTGTGTTAAATTTTGGCTGCGGCCATGCTGCCTCGTACTACTTACGTACAAATCCTTGCCGTTTAGGCAAGAAAAACAAAAGATCAACGCAGAGGGCGCAGAGGTCTCAGAGAAATATCATTCAAAAGAAAAAATCCTCTGCGGCCTCTGCGCCCTCTGCGTTGAGCCTTTTAGGTTGCAGATATTCCGCGCCATGTTATCAGTGGCTGAGTTTTTCTCCCAGTGTCTGAATTGCAGTTCGCTGGCGCCGATTCAGAAAACTGGAAAAACAGTTCTCCATAGATCGCACGAAACGATTTCCACAGCCTGCTGGCGATATGGATTGTGGGCGCATTCTCGTTTGTCCTTGGCTGCATTTTGCTTCATGACGGGATTCAAATAGTATAAATTGGTACATTATGAAAATCGCGGAACAGGACGTGCAGAAATCAACGGAGCGTGAATTTACGACGATCTCAGGCCATCCGATCAGGGAGATGTACACCCCGCAGGATCTGCTTGGGTTCGAGTACCACCGTGATCTGGGAGAACCCGGCGAATTTCCGTTCACGCGCGGCGTGTACCACAACATGTATCGGGGGCGACTATGGACGATGCGGCAATTTGCCGGTTTCGGCGAAGCCGAAGACACCAACCTCCGGTTCAAATATCTGCTCAAACATGGCCAGACGGGCCTTTCGGTCGCCTTCGACTATCCGACTCTCTTCGGCTATGACTCCGACCACCCAGAGTCCTACGGCGAGGTGGGACGCTGCGGCGTCGCCATAGATTCATTGGCCGATATGGAAGCGCTCTTTGACGGCATTCGGCTGGACCAAGTGACAACCTCGATGACCACGAACGCTCCTGCTGCCGTCATCTGGGCCATGTACCTCGCGACCGCTGAAAAACAGGGGGCGGCATGGAGGGATCTCGCCGGCACGATCCAAAACGACATCCTCAAGGAATATATCGCGCAAAAGACCTTCATATATCCGCCGCGTCCTTCGATGCGCATCATCACCGACATCATGGCATTTTCAGCACGTCACGTCCCGCGCTGGAACACGATCTCGATCAGCGGGTACCATATCCGCGAAGCCGGCGCGACCGCCATTCAGGAACTGGCGTTCACTCTTCGCGATGGCATTGAATACGTCGACTACGGGATGCGCGCAGGTCTGAATGTAGACGAGTTCGCGCCGCGGCTCAGCTTCTTTTTCGACGTCCACAACGACTTCTTCGAGGAGATCGCCAAGCTCCGGGCAGCGCGCAGAATCTGGGCGCGCACGATGAAGGATCGCTTTCACGCTCAAGATCCCCGTTCACTCCTGTGCCGTATCCACTGCCAGACGGCGGGCGTATCGCTGACCGCCCGGCAGCCTTACAACAACGTAGTGAGGGTTACGCTGCAGGCGCTGGCGGCGGTTCTCGGCGGGACTCAATCGCTGCATACCAATTCCCTGGATGAAACGCTCGCTTTGCCGACGGAAAAATCGGTCACCATTGCCCTGCGCACCCAGCAGATCATCGCCCACGAGAGCGGCGTGCCGAACACCATCGATCCCCTTGGCGGCTCCTACTTCGTCGAGGCCCTGACCAACCAGATGGAAGCCGCATCCGGCACGTACTTCGACAGGATCGACGCCATGGGAGGCATGGTCCCGGCAATTGAGCGCGGCTACCCTCAGCGAGAAATCCAGGAATCCTCCTACCAGTTCGTGAAGGCCGTCGATCGCAAGGAGAAGATCATCGTCGGGCTCAACGAGTTCGTCACCGAAGAGCAACCGCCCGTGGACATCCTGGTGATCGACGATGCCGTGCAGCAACGCCAGTGCGCCAAGCTGAGGAAGCTGCGGGCCGAACGCAACAGCGCGCTGGTGGAGAAGAATCTGTCCGCATTGAAGCGTGCAGCCGAGGGTACGGAGAATCTGATGCCCCCTATCCTTGACTGCGTCCGTTGCTATGCCACCCTGGGCGAGATCAGCGATGCGCTGCGCGTCGTCTTCGGTGAATATCAGGAGCCGAGCATCTTTTAGATGCCTCGTGCCCGGCACTGGATCCTATGACTGAGAAAAAGATCCGAGTACTTGTAGCCAAACCCGGTCTGGATGGTCACGACCGGGGGGCAAAAGTGATTGCACGCGCGCTCCGGGACGCCGGTATGGAGGTCATCTACACCGGCTTGCGCCAGACTCCCGAGCAGATTATCAATGCCGCGCTCCAGGAAGACGTCGACGCCATCGGCCTGTCGATTCTCTCGGGCGCGCACATGCACCTGTTTCCGCGCATCCTGGATCTGAAACGAGAGAAAAACCTGGACGATGTCGTGGTAATTGCCGGCGGCATCATCCCCGACCACGACATCGCCAAGCTGAAGGAAATCGGGATTGCGGAGGTCTTCCCGCCCGGCAGCTCCCTCGCGGAAATCGTTTCCTTCGTGAAAGCCCACACCCGAAAAAACTAAGGATGATTCATGAGTGAGTTGTGTGCTCATCACTCATCACGGACTTGGCTCGCTTCGCTCGCAAACTTTAGAGGTCGAGGGGCAAAGGGCAAGAACCAATTGTTGGCCCTTTACCCCTTTGTCCCCTGGCCCCTTGATGCATATCTATCGCTCATTTACTCTCAAGTAATTGTGTAAAGTGGGTATCCACTTCGCTCTCGTAAGACCTACAGGTTGTGGTCCGGTTTTTGTTGCAGCGGACTAAGCCCACATTTCCGATTTGAAATTCCAGAGATAGCCTTATAATGGCTTCAAACGGCAATGGTCATGGTTCGCATCATGAACTATCCTTTGCGAGGGAATTCCAGCTCACGGCGCTAATCCGCAAGTTTCGAGTGGGCTTCTTTCGGAGGAAACATGAATCTTGCCGAATGTCATGAACGGCTTGCGAACATTCCCGACTTAGGACCTATGTCCGAACCTCTCAGCGTTCTTGAAATGGTGGAACGGCATCGAGTATTCTGGCGTCCATCAACAGTGCGGGTCATCCTCCTTGCGGAGTCACATGTCTATACCTCTGCCGAGGAACTGAACTACAAAATACAAAAGCCCTATTGCCAGCCCAACGGGTTTCCAAACGGATTCGTGCGCCTGGTCTATTGTCTTGGCTACGGAGAGAATGGAATCCTTAGCAGGCCGATTTCTACTCCCCGCAATACGGGCACTCCACAATACTGGAAGATCTTTTACAGCTGCTTGCATCCAATCACTCAAAACAGCGATTTTGGACCGATACAGAGTTCCCGAACGCCAGAAACAGCGAAGCGGCTGTGCAACAAGATTCAATTGCTGAAGGCTCTTCAAGCTTTAGGCATTTGGCTGCTCGATGCGAGCATTGCGGCACTTTATCGTCCAGGAAAGCCCAAGCCCTCTCGAAGAACCATCCGCGATGCAATCGAAACTAGTTGGGACTGCTGCGTCGGTCGATTGATACAGGACGCTAAACCTGAAGCTATTGTTTGCATAGGAAAGGAAGTGAAGGAAGCGCTGAAGAGTCGTTTGGACTCACTGAAATGTGCCCGGCACTTCCTGCCGCAACCGAATGCTCGCCTGAGTGCATCTGAACATATGGAAAATTTCCGGCGCTACTACGAAATTTGTCAGAACCCGAGATCTGCAAGAGATTGAGCTTTGGCGGATGCATTATAGGTATTCCAGCTATCTGTAAATTCCTTCATGTCGACTGCAACGAATCCGTTAGGAGAGCGAAGTGGATACCCACTTTGTGTAATTTCCGAAACGTCTGTTTTAGCGGGCGCAGGTCTGGTGACGGCCGCCGTCAATCGGGACACTGGCACCGGTAATCCAGCCGGCCCGATCCGATGCCAGGAAAACAATAGTATTGGCAATGTCGTCCGGTTGCCCGACGCGGCCGAGCGGATGCGTTGTTTTGCTGTGCTCCAGAAACGCCTGATACTTCTCCTCGCCCATGCCTCCTCTGCGGTGCAGGTTGGTGACCACGACTCCAGGATCCACGGCGTTGACCCGGATCCCCTTGGGCGCGAGCTCGAGCGCGGCGCAGCGCGTCAACTGGTCGACGCCGGCCTTGCTGACGCAGTAGGCAAGGACGCCGGGAAATGCGCGAATTCCCGTCACACTGCTTACGTTGACGATGTTGCCTCGGTTCTTCTCCAGGTGAGGCAGGGCGAGCTGCATGAGTGCAAAAACCGC
>JBEKYG010000185.1:0-8131 GCA_049511215.1 Acidobacteriota bacterium
AGGTTGTTCCGCACGATAAAGCCGCAGCATCTCCATGACTTGTTCTTTGTTCGGCTCGTAGATTTTCCCCGTAGCGTTGGAGTTGGCAAAGCAGATTGGGCAGGTCAGATTGCAGCGATTGGTCAGGTCGATGTTGCCCAGGGCAGTGTGGCTGGTGTGGTTCTGACAGATTCCACAATCCCGAGGACAGATCTCACTGTATGTGTTCGGGTTGGACAGTCCTTTGCCATCTCCGAACTCCCAGCGTTCCGCTTTTAAGTACAGCTCGACATCGGACCAGTACAGGTCCTTGCAGTACCCGTGCTCAGGGCAGGTCTTATCCATAAAGACCTTGCCGTCTTCCGCAAATAGGCGGGCCTGAATCACCTTGTGGCAGTCCGGATCCGGACAGATCGATTCAACTTGTTTGGGAAGGCCCTTGGTGATGTTGTTCGTTGGCACGCCGCTGTAGGTTGCGTCCACCGGCTGCCTGATAATTTCCTTATCTACTGTCGCCATTTCTAGACAGACCTCCATTCCGGCACATTTTATAAGCAAAAGCTCCGGAGTAGTAAACCTTTATCTTAACCGACCCACCCGGGGGCATGGCAAGCATGGCTAGCCAAAATGCCGGATATTCCCCGGTTCAAGTTCTACGCTCGGCCTCTCCAAATAGTTGAAAGGCGAGCTGCCTTTTTTGCAGAAGCTGGAATTGTACCAGCTCGACCCCAAAAGTGCGAGGAGCGAGCATGAAAAAACCTCTTCCTCTTATTCTTATTATTCTAATAGTTGTCTGTGCTTCCGGTGCCGGCGGGGCCGGGCGCGGACGATCACGAAACCGGCATCGCAGTCCTGCTTGAAACCGCGCGGATCCTGGCGAAGACCCCCATGCCGGCCACGATCATCTTTGCAGCTTTCACCGGAGAAGAAGCCGGCGATCTCGGCAGCCACGAATTCGTACGTCAGGCACAGGAGAAGAAAATGCGGCATTTTCGATCGCCGGCAAATAATCTCCGCGTTTGTAGGTGCCAAGATCGCCGCCGGTCTCTTCGAGCTAAGAAGCTGGCGGCTGCCTGACTTGCCTTGCTTCTCGATGGGCCCCGCCTGGATCTTACCCGGCGGTAAGTCAAAACCGAGAATTGAAGCATGGATCCTGATGTTGATAAAACATGTTGAATATAAATATGGTACAATGCCAACATGAAACCCATACAAGTTCTCTTTAACGAGCGCCTGCTGCGTGCCTTGGATGCGGACGAGGAAGTGCGCAAGCACGGCCGCTCGGCTGTGCTCCGGCGAGCGGCCGCGGAATACCTCCGGCGCTCACAATCGCGCCGGATTGCCGAACAGTATCGGCAGGCATATTCCGGGGAGGCCCAACTCTCGGAAGAGCTGGAAGGATGGGCGTCGGAGGGGGTATGGCCCGAGGAGTGAACCGTGGCGAAATCTGGGGCTATCGCTTCAGAACACCCGACAAATGGCGCCCAGTCCTGGTGCTGTCACGACCGGAAGTCATCCCTCTTCTCCATACGGTCATGGTCGCTCCGATCACTTCGACCGTCCGGGGCGCGCCCAGCGAGGTTTCGGTTGGCCCCGACGAGGGGCTGAAGCATCCGTCCGCGGTAAACCTCGACCATGTTCAGACCGTCGAGAAGGCTCGACTGGAAAGATTCCTGGGGCAAGTGCCCGCGCATAAGATGCGGGCTGTGTGTCGCGCCCTCGCCCTGTCAGTTGGTTGCGAGGAATAACTCAGGAGACGTTCCCGGTTTTTCCCAGCCGCATAGTCGTGGTCGGCACCGTTCACGCTGCCACCGAGAAACACTCCGCCCAGGATCTGGTCCGCATTCTTCAGAGGATCCGGCCGGATGTGATTCTCTTCGAGTACTCAGCTGACATGATGACGCCGGAGTTCGAGTTTAAGTCGGTCGTGAAGGATTCGCTCGAACAACAGGCGGTCCTTGAGTACGTGAAGCGAACCGGCACGAAAATCCGGCCTTACGACGTCGATGGTCGCAATGCCTTCTACGAGCGCACGAATTACTTCGCACGTCAACAGCAGTGCAACCAGGAGTTGAACGCCCAGATCGACACGAAGGGGCTGAGTGCTGAAGCTCGGAAGGTCGTCGACGCTCTCGATGCGGCGAATGCCAGGCGCGACGCCATTGGAAAGTCGGATCCCATGGCGATCAACTCGTTCCAGGCGGACACCGCGATCAACGAAAAGCAGTGGTTGGCGAACCAGGGGATCCCAGAGATCGTGCGTCTGACACCGGGTTTGAAAGGCTGCGAGGCATATTGGAACGCGTCGAGAGCATACTGGATCCGGCGGAACAACGAGATGCTGCCCAACATCAGGCGACTCGCGACAGAATTCGCGGGTAAGCGGCTGGTTGTGCTTTGCGGGTACGGGGACCGATACTACTTGCGAAGTCATTTGTATGATTGGGATGAACAGCCTGGCTACATCGTCAAGGAGTACTGGGAGTATTAGCAGCATGGCAAGTCAAATCATGATCGCCATCTTACATAGGGATCCCAGCCCGACGCATTTCCACGCGACCTACGGCGAATTTGATAGTACCGTGAGGATCGAGGACGGGATCGAGGGTCAGCGAGAGGGCAAAGGCAAAAATAAATTTTCCCGACCCCGGCCTCCTACAGCAATCGCAAGGCTGAGCCGCAGCGGTACCTTGCCTGGGCCTTCGCGCGCTTTCGTTGGAAGTCTCCGCGGTTCGATTCTGAAGCCACGAAAATATTTTCCGACATTCCGCCGGGCGTCTCCGTCCTTGAGATTAGAGTTGCTGCGATGGAGAGGGTGAAATGACGATAGATTATCGCTCCGTTCTGATGCGGCTGCGTGAGTGGGCCTCGGGTCCACCAACGCAGGCCTCGCTTTTCCACTTCACGGAGGGTGAACACGAGCCCAGCGTGTTCCAGGATCTCTGGTGCCTTTTGCGCCATCCGATCCACTCCTTCCGGGAAGAGCGCCAAGCCCCCCGCACGCGCGCCTCGCTATTCCATTACCTCGAGAAGCCCGGAGAGGCCGAGCCTCTTAATTGGACGGATCTGCTCAAAGATTTGCTGACCGGCTATCGTTTCGCGCTGTTCATCCCATCGCTTTGGTCGGATCACGCGCTCTTGGCGGAAGAGCGGGCGGAGCTGCGCACCCGAAGAATGGAAGCCGGTGTCGCCTCCCTGGTAATTCACTTGACGATGATGAGCCTTGCCCTATTTGTCGCCCTCAACAAATTGCCCGAGCAACCGCCGCCGCAGAAGGAATCGGTTGTGTTCATCAACACGCCGATGCATATGCCTTTTGTGGGCGAGGATCGCGACGGAGGCGGCGGCGGCGGTGGAAAACACGAGAAGCTCCCGGCTTCCGGCGGGCGCCTGCCCGATGCCGCGCGCGTTCAAATCATGCCACCCGACCCTGGGATGCCAAAGCCGCTCGTGCCATCGGACAATCCATTGGACGCGAAGCCGAGCGTGCAAATGCCGATCGATCTCCCGACGGATTCATTTCTGCCGATCGGCGACATCACGGCGCCAACGGGCGGCCCTCCTTCCTCCGGCCCCGGAACCGGCGACGGCATCGGGACAGGTTCGGGAACGGGGGACGGGTCGGGCAAGGGACCGGGCGCGGGCAGCGGCGAAAACGGCGGCTTTGGAAAAGGTCGTGACGGAGGTATTGGCGATCGCATCGGGCCGCACATTGCCGGCGACGGCCTGACGCTGCCCGAGCCAATCCTAAAGCCGACCCCCTACTATACGGAAGAGGCCCGCAAAGCCCGGACAGAGGGAATCGTCGTGCTCCAGGTCACGATCCGGGCCAATGGAACGGTTGACGGTTTCAAGGTCATAAAAGGACTGGGCTACGGTTTGAATGAAGCCACCATCAACACCATTGCGAGCAAGTGGAAATTCAAGCCGGCCACATACCACGGGGTCCCGATCGACTTCCAGGCCAGCATCGAAGTAACCTTCCGCCTGTACTGAGAGAAACCGGCGTCAGGCCGTCGATCTTTGGTTTTATGACTCATGAGTCCGCGAAGCCGGGGGCTTGGTGCTAAAACCAGAGATTAACGGCCTGACTCCGCATACGAGGGCGCAGTCGGCGGATCGAATTATTGTTGCCAGCGGTGCCGTTCCTGCTGTTGGGTTTGGCGATTCCGCTTTATCCGCAGGCTCAGAAGACTGCGACAGCTCAGAAGCCGGAGCAGGCCGACCCTACGATCCGCGTAAACGTGGGATTGGTGCAGACCGAGGTGATGGTATTCGAAGAGCGAAGGCACTTCGTCCCTGACCTGAGGTTGGATCAGTTCGAACTGCGTGTCACTGGCAAAGTATCCGCGTCTGAAAGTTACCTTCACACCAGGCCGCTTGACCCTTACGCTGATCTGTCGGTATCGGCCGGACCAGTTATCATCCTTTGGATAATAACCTAACAGACATCGCATTCGAGTAGCCTCGTTCACGCTGGCAAGTGTCTTGCCGACGTCTTGATAAATCCCAGCCTGACCACCCGTAAGATCAGAAATATTTCGAATGGCCTGGATCGCAAAGACTTGGCCCCACCTTAGGTCAAAAGGAACACCGGTGGTCTGAAAGGAGTCAATAGTCACGCGCGCATCGTTGGCGATTTTTGCGAGTTCTTCCTCGTAGTGTGTACTGGGGCTAAAAACCCCCTCCCGCGAGAAGAAAAGCAGGTGCTTCTCACCTTCCATGTAGCGCATGTATTGGATACAGTCGACGAGATCCTGGAAAACCAGAGCCGAGCCCGAGCCGAGTCCCTTAGCGAATTCTTCAAAAGTGAGGTCTGTGATCAGTGGCGATGGCACGGGGGGCGGTTGCTTGTAGCCCAGTCCCTCCTGATTCTCAAATATCCAATCGATTTCAGATTGGATAGACTTGGACATATACTTATCTCTGATTCCATAAATGGCGGCAAGCCCACTCATCTGGAACTCCACCCAGGATTCGATCTTCTCGTTCATCTTGCCGTATCGTTCCAGCGCCTGTGCGATCAGCTCGTGGTCTGTCGTAAAGTCCGTGGCACGATTGTATGCATATACCGCAACCCTGTCCTGGGGCAGGAGATCGTTCCGAACAAACTTGACCAAAGCGTCGACGACCCTGAACGGTGTCTGAAACCGCCCTCGTCCCATAAGAATCAAAAAGGTGCGATAAGACTGCGGAGCCAGCTCTAGCGTAGGAACCTTGCGCAGCATGAAGGGCGGGGACACGTCCGGAACGGCTTCAGTTAATTTCTCCACCGAGAAGTGTCTGATCTCTTGCTCCTGGCCATCCTCAAAGATCCGGAAACCCTCTTGCCTCAAATCAGGTACCGGCTTGCCATCCTTATCGATGACGGTCACATCTACGGGCACCAGCCGGACGCGAACACGTATAGTTCCAGGAGGGCCGGTTTGCTGATTCGCGGAGAGAGCCTTGCTTTCAGCAGCGCCTCCCGAAAAGGCAGACCTTTCTGAAAATCCGTGCGGGGAAGCCCCTAATACCATCATCAGAAGGATTATGATGGACACAGGCATATTCACTCCTCGTTCTGGAGTTGCCGGGCGGAACGTCCGAAATACACAGCTTTCATCAGACTTATGAATGTCACTCCGCCCTCAAGACGATCATGGGATCTGTCCGCGTCGCGCGCCGCAAGGGCATGTAACTCGCCGCCGCAGCCACGAGCAAAAGCAACAACAGTACACAGATGAGTGTCCATGGGTCATGCGGCTCGATTTGATAAAGTTGACCGCGGAGAAGTTGCGTCAACCAGAATGACCCGACGATGCCACAACTCAGGCCGGCCAGTACCGGCACAAGCAATGTGCCAATCAGGAGACGGGACAGGTCACTCCTGTCAGCGCCGAGCGCGATACGCAGGCCGAACTCGCTCATACGCTGGCTCACGGAGTAGGAAAGCACGCCATAGATGCCAACAGCCGCGGTCACCAGCGCGACCGCGCAAAGCAATGTAAGTAGCGCAGTCCTGCTGTCATTGTTGATCCAAGAGCGGATTGGCTGTAACTCCGCTATCCAGCCGTGAAGCCCTCGCTGCTCACCTATCCACGCCGATGCCGACCGCACCTCACGTTGGGCTTGATCCAACGTAATACCGGGACGCAGCCGCGCGATGGAGCCGTAGTATTTTTTGTCTTCCAAGTGCGAGTCTAGGAGAAGCCACGCCTGATTTGTACCCAGGCCATACTGGACCTCACGTGAAATGATGCCTGTGATCGTATAGCTCCCATCGTCGAGCGTGATCGGCTTGCCCACCACGGCCGGATCGCCTCCGTAAACCCGCACCCACAAACCTTCACTGATCAATACAACTCGTTCGTTGCCGTCCTCCGAACGAAATCCCCGTCCGAGCTTCGGCCTGACACCGAGTACATCGAGCAGGTTGGCGGAGATGCGCCCCACTGTAATAAGTTCCCCTTGGGCTGAACTCCCAAGTCGCATTTCCCCCGCCGATTGGTCCAGTGCAACATCCGCAAAGATCGACTTCTGGGCCCGCCAGGCAGACCAGTCGTCCCGTGTCAAAAGCGGCAAGGGGGAACGCGCTCCGGGCACACTTGTCGGTATCATCCAACGGATGCTGACCAACTGATCGGGATCTGGATAGGGCAAAGAGCGGAAAATGGCCGCGTCTGCAACACTGAACATGCATGTGTTGGCGCCGATGCCGAGCACCAGAGTAATTACGGCAACGGCGGTGAAGCCGGCATTCTTCCGCAACATCCGCACGCCAAACCGCATGTCCCCCCAGAGGTGCTCCAGCGGGGGAAGGCCGCGGCGATCCCGGCAAAGCTCCTTGACCTGCTCGATGCCGCCGAGCTTGAGGAGTGCCCGCCGCCGCGCTTCTACCGGACCCATGCCCGATCGGAGATTGTCCTCGATGTGCATCTGAAGATGGATTTCCAGTTCCTCCGCCATCTCCCGGTCGCGTTGTTCCTTATTAAACAGACCGCCCAGGCGTAGCAGCCAGGCGCGCAGTCGTCTCACGGATGTTCTCCCTTCGGCGCCAGAAATCTTGCGAGAATGGCCGTGGCTTGTTCCCAATCCTGCCTTTCTTGCTCCGTGCGCTTACGTCCGGCGCGGGTTAGTCGGTAGTATTTAGCCTTGCGGTTGTTGTCCGACACGCCCCACTCGGAGTCGATGTAGCCCTCCTGCTGCAGTTTCAGCAGAGCCGGATAAATGGTCCCGTAATTCACCACCAGGAGATTGCCGCTTGTCTGCTCGATCCGGCGGGCAATCCCGTAACCGTGCAGCGGTCCCATGGCTTCAAGGGTCTTCAGAATCATCAGGGACAGCGTTCCCTGCCAGACCTCTGCTTTGGCGATCATAATCCTCCTATTGGATATCCATACAAAGGATGTCACAGCTCCTATGGGGAAGCAATAACAAAACTCACATGGTGGTTCTACCATGTCCGTTCCGCCGGTCCCGTTTGATTCCGGCTGGTCCGCTTGGCCTGGTACAATCTTCTCCAAAAAACGGGTAAAGCATGATATTCTTTACTCAGTATCATTATTGGAGATCCCTATGGGTGTGAAGGTTAACTTTGTGCTGGACGACGACGTCAAGAGCGATTTGGACCGCCTGGTCAAGAGCGGGATGCGCAGCCGCATCATCAACGAGGCCCTCCGCAAGGAGCTTCTGCAGGTCAAACGGAAGGGGCTTGCAGAAAAACACGATCAGCTCCGCGGCCGAACGAAGGCGGTTTCGACCCTGGAGATCGTCAAGACCTTGCGGCGGGATCGGAGCCGAATATGAATGATCCGGTGATCGTTCCCGACGCCTCCGTGCTTTTCAAATGGAGCCTCGATTCCGTCGGTGAAAAGGATCAAGAAAAGGCACTCGCCATTCGGCAGGGATGGCTTGCCGGCCGGCATCGCATTATCCTACCGTCGATCTGGGCCTATGAAGTGGGAAACATCCTGGGCAGAAAGCAACCCGGCCTTGCGCGTGAACTGCTTGAGATCTATGTGGGATATCAGTTCGAAGAGGAGCGTGCTGCGGATCTGTTTGAGAGGATATTCGACATTATGAATGCGATTGACGTGACTTTCTATGACGCCGCCTATCACTCCGTGGCGCTCAAACACCGGGGAACCTACGTATCTGCCGACGACAAATA
>JBEKYG010000186.1:0-8122 GCA_049511215.1 Acidobacteriota bacterium
CCCAGGTCGTTATCGACCAGCCTCTCGAATTATGGGCGTTGGTGACAGACCAGGCGCAGGGGCAGCTCTTTCAGCAAGAACGAGCCTATTCACCCGCCGAGATCGAGCAGAGCCGGGCCGGGAGGGCGCGCCTGGTGGTGATCCCGCGGGGTGTCGGCAAAATCGAGGCCTCGGCCGCCAGCCTCTACTCGGAGATCCAGACAGGAGAAATGGTTGAGACCAACATCACGATTCGCAATACCGGCACGAGACGGCTGGACAACATCAAACTGACGACGGAGTACCCGCTCAACTGGCACGTCGAAGTCCTGCCCGACATCGTTGCCGTGCTGGAGATCAATCGCGAATCCGCCGTCAAGCTGCGGATTGTGCCCCCGGCCGACGTGCAGGTGGGCGACTACGAAGTGAGAATCAAGACGGAGAGCTACGCTTACAACCGCATGGTTCCATCCGAGGACAAGATCTACCGCGTGAGCGTCAAGGCTCAGACAAACATCTGGGGCACGGCCGCCCTGGTAGGCGGCCTCTTGGTAATCGTAATTGGAATCGTCATTTTCGGAGTAAAACTGACGCGCCGCTAGGCTTTGGAGTGCGCGGCCACGGGGTAACTATGATCGAAGCCAAGAACTTGAGCAAGCGTTACGAAGACGGTGTTCTGGCGCTGGATGCGCTAAACCTCAAGGTAAACCCGGGCGAGATTTACTGCCTTCTGGGCGCTAACGGCGCAGGCAAGACAACAACCATCAACCTGTTCCTGAACTTCATTGAGCCTACAAGTGGCGAGGCATTTCTGAACGACATCGATGTCGAAAAAGACCCGCTGGAGGCGAAGAAGTACGTCGCGTACGTCTCCGAGAACGTGATGCTATACGGCAATTTCACGGCACGCCAGAACCTCGACTTTTTCGCCAGGCTCGGCGGCAGAAAGGGCCTCAAGAAGGAAGACTACTACCGCGTCATGCGTGAAGTGGGTTTGCCTGAGAGGGCCTTCGAGCAGCGGTTGAAGGAATTCAGCAAGGGAATGCGGCAGAAGCTGGGCATCGCCATCGCCATGATCAAGGACGCTCCCGCCCTGCTGCTTGACGAGCCGACCGCCGGGCTCGACCCCAAGGCGGGAGCTGAGTTTCTCGAGACCCTTATGGAGCTGCGGCAGCAGGGAAAGGCCATCCTTATGTCCACGCACGACATCTTCCGCGCCAAGGATGTCGCGGATCGGGTGGGGATCATGAAGGAAGGGCGTAAGGTCATGGAGCGCACGCGCGAGGAACTCGAGTTCGAAAACCTCGAGCGCCTCTATCTGGACTACATGCGCGGCGGCATCGGTTCGGAAGCGAAGCAACCCGAGCCGGAAAATCGGTGACAGGTACGAATGGCGATTAATTGAGGAATCCGATCAGGACCCTGAAAGGGTCCAGCAGGAAAGCCCAGGGCGCAAGCCCCGGGAATTGACGCAGAGCTAGGAATCAGCCCTGAAGGGGCGGCGCAGGCTGCTTCGCCCCTTCAGGGCTGGTCTCCGGGATGTTCATGATCCCAGGGCTCGCGCCCTGGGCTTTCCTGCCCCGCCCCTTCGGGGCTTAGAAATAAGGTGCCTGTCACCGAATTGCCTTGGGAGTTAAGGATGTTTATAACGCTGCTCAAAAAGGAAATCCTCGATTATCTCGTTTCGATACGCTTCCTCGTGCTGACAGCGCTCTGCGTGCTGCTGATTCCGCTCAGCCTGTATGTGAATTTTGAGACCTACCGGCGCTGGTCGGCAGACTACAACGAGCAGCTCAAAATTGAGTCGTCGATGGAAGGCCATGGAAGCCGGGGATACCATGGGGTACGCCAACCCTCGCCGCTCTCGGTTTTCGCCAATGGGATTGAGACCAGTCTGCCCAAGGACTTTTCCCTGGATGACAAACAAATTTCCTTCGGAATCCCGAGGAGCTACGGCGATCCGATCTATGAGATTTTTGGACGCATCGATTTTCTGTTCGTGGTGCAAACCGTCTTGAGCCTGGTTGCTCTTCTCTTTGCCTTCGACTCGGTGTCGGGGGAGAAGGAACTAGGCACCTTGAAGCTCACCCTCGCTAATCCGGTGCCTCGCCACCAGGTGCTGTTGGGAAAATTCGTTGGCGGGATGATTATTCTGGGCGCGCCGCTTCTACTTTCTTTCGCGCTTGGGCTGGCCGTGCTGACCGTCTCCGGATACCCCTTGTTTCAGAGCGGGGTGGCGGGTGGCGTCCTATGGATATTTGGCCTCGCGGTTGCGTATGTCGCGGTCTTTTTCCTGGCGGGCCTGCTGGTTTCAACTCTCACCCACCAGTCGAAAACGGCGCTGATCCTGCTCATGTTTGTCTGGGTCGTGCTTGTGCTCGGCGCCCCGCGCCTGAGTATCATGGCGGCCAAGGTGATCCGGCCCGTCGATGATGACTCCGTCGTGTTGCTGCGCAGTCGCCTGCTCACCGACACTATCGAGAAAGAGAAGGGGAACGCGCTCAAGTCGCTCTATTTCGAAAAAGCGAAGCAGAAGGGATTGAGCAACGGGCAGCTCATGTTCGATAGAGGGGATCCCGAATTTGTCCGGCGCAGGTTCGAGATCGCCGGGCCATTTGAGACCCGCCTGCGTGCCGAAGTGGCGCGGCTCGAAGAGGACCAGCAGCGCAGGAAACAGGCTCAATTGAATCTCGCGCACAACCTGTCCAGGGTTTCTCCTGCATCCATTCTCAGCTATCTGATGACCGACCTGGCGGACACCGGAGATTACATGAAGGTCAAGTTTCTCGACGCTGTTCGGTCGCATTATGCCAGCATGGACCGCCTGGTCTTCAGCAAGAGTTACAGCGATTCCATCAGCGACGGCAATAGCGGCTGGGGCTTTAACGGTGACCTGCCTGGAAGTGGCGTGCCCAAGTCGAAGGATCTGCCGGTTTTCAGCCTGAGCTTCCCCCGCAGGGCCGATACCATCGCCGCCAGCATTCCCGACCTCGGCCTCCTGATCGGCTACGCCGCGTTGCTTTTTGCCGGGGCCACGGTGGCGTTTCTCAAATACGACGTGAGGTAGCGCATATGTTCGCCACCGGTGTGCCGCTGTCTGCTCATTCCGCCAGACTCTCCGAAAGCAGCTCTCCTTCCGCGGGTAAGGTGGTATGGACGGTTGCGTTGCGCGAGTTGACCGAGCAGCTGATGAGCTTGCGGTTTTTGTTGATTGCCTTGTTGGTGCTGGGACTCACGCCGCCACGACGCGATTCTTCGGCGGTCATCAATCGTTCACTGCCCTCCCTGGCGCTTCTGATTGGGGCCGTGGCAGTTTTTGTCCTTGCAGGTTTCCTGGCCTTTTCGCGCTATGACGTGAGGTGAATGCCATGATTTGGACGATAGCTCTAAAGGAAATTCGTGAAAACCTGCTAAGCCTGCGTTTCATGCTGCTCCTGCTCCTGGCAGTGATCTTTATCCCGTCTTCGCTTTACACGAACTACCGTGCCTATCTCTCGCGGCTGAACGATCAGCAGCAGATCGTCAAGAACAACAGCGATTACCTGCGCAAGCTGCGCGGGGCTCAGATCTTCACCACGGCGAATTTGACCATCGATGTCTACTGGCCGCCCGTCCCGATGTCTGTTTTCGGCACCGGTTTCGAAGAGAATCACCCGCGCCACCTGGTGGTCGGCAAGAACAGCGTTGAATATGGGGCGCCGCTGGATGTGCAGTCCTCGGCGGGTCTGTTCGGCAGCATTGACTATCTTTTTGTGGTTCAATTTATCTTCAGCCTGTTTGCGATCCTGCTTTCCTTCGATGCCATTACGCGCGAGAAGGAGAATGGAACGCTGCGCATAATCCTGTCCAATCCGCTCGGCCGGGCGAAGCTGGCCACGGGCAAGCTTCTTGGCGGTTACATCACGTTAGCGATTCCGCTGATAACGGCGTTTGTGCTGGGAGTTGTGATTCTGGCGCTTGCGGGGCTCAATGTGTTTGGCGGAGATTTTTTCGTTCGGACGGGATGGATACTGGCCTCGTCACTTCTATTCATCGCGGTGTTCTTTCTCCTGGGCCTCCTGGTTTCATCGCTGGTAGCAACCACCTATTCCGCTCTTGTGCTTTCGCTGGCCTTCTGGCTGATTGCCGCCATGGTGCTGCCGAGAGCCGCCACGCTGGCTGCCCAACTCTGGCATCCGGTGAAATCCCGTCAGGTTACCTGGCTGGAGAAGGTCACGGCACAAAATGCTATCGAGCTGGACAAGGGGCGCGCTCTGCAGGAGGCGCAGGAAAAGTCATCGGTTGTGAATAAGGATGGGCAGAAAGTTGACCCGGAGAAATTGCAGGAAGAACGCGATTCCATAGCCAATCCTTACGAAGAGCGCATGGCTCAGACGATCCAGAAAATCGAAGAGGATTATCGCCGCCGCAAAGCCGAACAACAACAGTTCGGGCTTTCATTGGCGAGGCTCTCGCCTGCAGGCGCATTTGCGAGTTTTACCACCGAGATGGCAGGAACAGGCATGCAGGCTGCAGATCGCTTCGTGACTGAAGCAGACCGTTATCGCGAGACCCTGCAAAAGGAGCTGTTCAGCAAAATAATTCGCGATATTTATCCCAACGGTGGCGTGAGTATGGGGATGCGCGCCAATATCAACATGGCACAGCTCCCCGAGTTCCGACTGCCCAGGGAGGGCGTGGCCGCCAGCCTGCAGGGAAGTGACCTGGCAATCCTACTGATATGGTTCTTACTTTCGGCGAGCCTGACCTACTACGCTCTTGCTCGTTACGACGTACGGTAGCAGCAGGAGACTGTCATGATCTGGACCATCGCGCGCAAGCAACTGCTGACGAGCATCCTGACATACAAGTTCATGGTCGGCTTCCTTCTTTGTCAGGTTCTCTTTTCGCTGAGCGCCGTGATCCTGACCCGCGATTATGAAGAGCGGCTGGCCGCGTTCAACTCGGCCGTCAGCGCGCATACGGCGCAGCTTCAGCAGGCAAAGGTCTACTCTGAAGTGGCGGTCTCCATCGACCGGCGGCCTTCACCCCTCAGTCCGCTCTGCGAAGGATTTGAGAAGCGGTTCGCCGGATCGGCGACGGTATCCTACACCAGCATCCCGACGATCAGCGTGGGACAGACGGAGAAGAACCCGCTGATGGCGGCTCTGGATTCCATCGATCTGGTGGCGATCGTGCAAATCGTGCTCGGCCTGCTGGTCCTGCTGTTTGCCTATGACGTGGTTTCGGGTGAGCGGGAGCAGGGGACGCTGGCGCTGGCCCTCGCCAACTCGGTGCCGAGGAACGTCATCCTGTTGGGTCAATACGTCGGCGGGATACTGACAATTCTGCCGGTGTTCATCAGCGGCATGGGACTCGCTGTTCTGATCCTGGGTACTTCCCCATCGGTTTCACTCACCGCACACGATTGGGCTCTTCTCGGCCTGATCGTCCTGATGTCGGGGCTTTATATCTCGGCACTTTTTCTCGCCGGCATGCTCATCTCGACTGTGACCCGGAAATCCTCCACCTCGCTGATCCTGGTCCTCTTCGTTTGGGTCTTCTTTGTCATATTACTTCCGCATGCCTCGGCTCAGCTTGCCTATAACCTCCGGCCGATCGATTCCAGATCCGTTGTGGACCAACGCGCGCGCGATTTGAATACGGAACTGTGGACCCGGTTACAGGCATACGCGAATCAGCATCCGCGGCCGCTCCATCGGTGGGAATTCATCAAGCAAAGAAGCGTTTATACCGGAGGCGTTCCATACCCCATCAGCATCTATTACGCACCGAAGGAGGTCATGCTCTGGGAGCTCGAAGGTTTGAAGTACTGCCTCAGGCTCGACATGGAGTATGCGGAAAAGATCCATGACCTGTACCGCGGTTATGAGCTTGCCGCGGCCGCGCAGGCTTCCCTGGGCAGCGCTCTTGCCTGCCTGTCCCCGGCCTGGGTTTACTACCATGGGGCATCCGTGCTCGCAGGCACGGACTCGGGAAGCTTCATGAGTTTTTTGGAGCACTCCAGGCGCTATCGCAGGGACCTGATCCAGTACGTGCAGAACAAAGGCGGCCTGTTCTCCGCTGCCTACTTCACGCGCGTTGCCGTAGAAAAGCTCCCCACGACTCAGGAACTGGACGTCGTGAAATCAAGCCGGGGACAGGGTGCGGTCGATGCCTTGATCGGAAACGGCTGGGACGCCGTGCCGCCTCTGAACCTGCGTGACCTGCCCACCTGGGAATTGGCTTCAGACGCTCTGCCATCGAGAATAGTTGCCGCACTCCCCGAGGCAGGTCTGCTGCTGTTTCTCAATCTTGTGCTTTTTCTTTCCGCCCATGTCGTTCTGTTGCGGACTGATGTGAGGCCGCTTTAGAGGTGCCGCCGCGATGCTTTGGGAAATCATTAAGAAGGAAGTGCGCGATCAACTGTTGAGTCTGCGGCTGATGTTGTCTTTTCTCCTGGTGCTGGTCTTAATGTCCGCGAATGCCCTGCTGTTTCAGGCCGAATACCGGCGTCAACTGACGGATTATAGCCGGGACGTGAGCCTGAATCTGGCGGCTCTGGCACGCAACGCCTCATCCGGCTATCCGCTGTTCACAGCCTTCAGCTGGGGCTCGGGGGATCAGAGTATCTACCGGCGCCCAAACCCGCTCGCTTTTATCGCCGAGGGGCACGACAAGGATCTGCCCAACGCATTCAAGGTTAACGCATTCCGCCTCATGGCGCCTGAGTTTACCCAGCGCGGGAATCCGCTTCTCTGGCGATTTGACAGCCTGGACTGGGCTTTCATTGTGACGGCCCTGCTCAGCTTCACCGCCATTGTGCTCGTCTATGATGCGGTCAATGGGGAGAAGCAACGCGGCACGCTGCGTCTGATCATGTCCCAGCCGGTATCGCGCGCGACGATCCTGCTGGGCAAGTATCTGAGCGCCGTGATTGTGCTGCTCCTGCCATTGACGGCGGGAGTGCTGCTGAACCTGCTGATCATTGTCCTCAGCGGCGCCGTGCGGCTCGATGCTGATCAGGCATGGCGGGTGGTGATCAGCTATCTGTTGAGCACGGTTTACATTTCCATTTTCGTGTTGCTGGGGCTGTTCCTTTCGGCGCGCAGCAAGATCCCGGTTGTGGCGCTCGTCACCGGTCTCCTGGCCTGGGTTCTTCTCATAGTCGTGATCCCGGCGGCAGGAAACCTGATCGCTCGAGGCCTGGTGCGCTTGCCAACCGAGGATCGGATCGAGGAAGATGCTGAGCGCGCCTATGGGGAGGCCGCCGAGGTTTACAACCAGCGCCATCCACACCCGGACAACTGGATCATGAGCGGCAGGTGGTCGCCGGGCGAACCCCTGCTGCGCGCGTTTGAAGCCCATCAGGCATGGGGCCGGGTCTTCCAGGCCTGGCAGGACAGCAAGGTCGCCCAGGTGAAGTGGGGACGCGAAATCGCGTCATTCTCGCCGGCGGGACTTCTGATCGAGGCGCTGGAGAGCACGGTCGAATCCGGAATCACCCATTACGAGAATTTTCAGAAATCAGCGCGCCGCTATCAGCAGGAGTTGGCGAGCTACGTCGATCGGAAGTATCCGCTGGATAAAGTGAGCCCCTTGAACCGGGAAACTACCGATCCGGTGATCGCTCGCATGAAGCTCGATTTTGAATCCATTCCAAAATTCGAGGACCGGCAGGCGCCGGTCTCCGACGCAGCCGGCCCGGTGCTTCGCAGCGCAGGCATTCTCGCGCTGATCAACGTCGTCCTCTTTGCCGCCGCCTTCGTCTCCTTCCTCCGCTACGACGTCCGGTGAGAGTCAGACATCAGACCTCAGACTTCAGGCTTCAGACCTCAGACCAGGAACAGGTTGTCTATCCGAACCGGTCCCACGGCAGCTCGGAGGGGCGTGGGACGACGACGCACCTTTATGCGCTGTTGACGACATGCCTGAATACCCACATGCCGCCGGGAGGTCGGTGAGCGGCGGGCAGGAGGAGGCGATTTTCATAGTTTATTGTCTTCTGATGAGCAGTCCATTGAACGCCTTTGGCCAAATTCGGGAACTGTTTCGGTACAAGCTCGTCAAGGCCCTGCTCGGACGGGAAAAGATCACCCCGCGCCTGATCGAAATCATGCAGAATTGGACCCATCCGGGCTTCTCAGTCTTCCAGGGGGAGCGG
>JBEKYG010000187.1:0-8116 GCA_049511215.1 Acidobacteriota bacterium
TGGCGGTGTCCCATGTGGTACTGTTCAATCGGGAATCGTGGTACCCCTGCGCTTCCTCGACGCTACAGTAGGAATTGGCGCTGTCTCCGCCAGGGGTTGCATCAATGACGGCTGGCATGCTTCACCCTCCTCTTGTCGGCCCGGGTTATCTTCGCGGGCCGTTGAAAGCGGACTCCTGCGATCCGATAGGCCAGACGGATCAGCTTGTGACTCATCCAGAGCCGAACTTTCAGAAAACGGGATTTCTTGATTACGAGATCCATCGGGATAAGTCCGGTCCTGCTGACTACGGCTGGCTGCATGCGAATCTTCTCCTTCGGTTGCTGGTTCTACTGGCGGCTCGGAAGGAACAATCTCTTCCGCCTTCTTGCATTTCTTGACTTTCCTGAGTGGCGGCTCGGCCGCGGAGGCCTCCTCCTTGGGCTCGACATAAAGTGTCCACTTGTCGGGATTGGCCCTGTACTCCTTCTCATCCAGCAGCGCCGGTTCCACCCGGTTCTTCAACTGAACTTTTACGAATGCCATCGGTTTTCCTCGAAAATGAAAGAGGGCGGCCCCTTTCGGAGTCGCCCTCAGTTTTACTCAGTCGCGATTAGTCGCGGACACGAACCGCAAGGTTGCGGTCCAGGGTCTTGATGCCGTACAGGCAATCCAGAGCCACGTATACCTTGGAGTCGTCGCCGACGTAGAACAGGCGGGAACGGAGAGCCAGCCCGGTGATCGGGTCGACCACGGTGGCGATCTTCGCGCCCAGCTGGTTGCCGATCTCGGTCAGGGGAGCCATCGCCAGCGCGAACGCATTGCGGTTGAATCCCATGCTCTCGGTCTTGTCGCCCACGATGAGATTGACGACAACGGCATCATCCGTGTCCTTCTCCAATCCGGGGGCGATCTTCAGGGTGATGGCGCCGACGGCAGCAGTCGCATCCTCGGTGATGACGTACTTCTGCGTGTGGCCGGAGATCTCCGCGATGTCGCCGACCTTCACGGTGCCGGCAGCGGTGAGGCCATCGATGTTGATCATGGTCGCGCCGGCCGAATACCCAGGGGCATTGGCGATCGCGCCACCCGCATCAGCACAGACACCGCCGGTGTGGGACTTGACGTTCTGGTTCGAGAAGATCTCAAACCCGAACTTGGTTCCCAGCGAACCGCGCATCTGCGTGTCCACGCCGGCCTGGCCGGCGCCGGACGCCTGGGAGAAGGCAGCCAGGTTCAGGAACTCCGACTCCACCTGGCCGTTGAGCATCATATGGAGGTCATCCATCGGAGCCTTGTTGTCAAACAGGACCTTGCGGGCCAGGGTGATGTCAGCGACCGCCGCGGGAGCCGTGGTATTGACGTACCAGGGAATATCCTTGTACAGGCCGCAGAGTTTCTGGTCGACGTCATCGGCCAGGGCGTAAGCCGCCGGACGGATGTGATCGGCGATAATTTTCTCCGTGGTAAAGGTGAGTTCCTTGTCGGTGAGTGCGAACTTCACTTCGCGCCAGAAGTTGAGCGCGATCTGCACTTCACCGGCCAAAACATCCTGCGCCGTGGAGGGAGCATCCTGCGCCGTGAAGACGCCGGGCTTGCTGATGGAGATGATCGAGCCCTTCTGTTGCGGGCTCTTATCGTACCCACGGTGGACGCGGGCCGCCATGCCCAGGGCCTTCTCGAGCACAATCAGGGCTTCCTGGGCGTAAAACAATGGATCATAGACAGAAAGAACGTTACCAGCCATTCGTGTTTTCCTCGTTAGGTATGCTTCTCTGGCTGTCCGGTCCCCGGTCTTCTTTTGTCTGAGGTCATCCCGATCTCGGATGCGGAAGAAAGGCCTTCGTGAAGCAGTTGAAATGAAAAAGGGCGGCTACACTGCCGCCCCTGTATTTGAAACTCGTGGGTTCCGACTGCTTAGTCGGAAATGGTCACGGCGGCGCCGGTCTTCTCGGCCTGCGCTTTCGCATTGCGGTAAAGCTGAGGGTCGCGCGCCTGCTCGCGCGTCAGCACGATATTCTTTGCGGTGTTCTGGCTGCCGCTGCCGGGAGCGCCGCTCCCGCCAGTAGGCTTGAACAGGTGCGGAGCATCTGGCTGCAGACCCGTGATCCATTCGACCATCTCCACGGGTTGATTCGCATCTTTGCCGTATATGATGTTCTCTCCATTGAGAGGCGTCGGCACGTCCTCGACCAGCTTCCAGACGCGCCGGCCACGAAGGACCACGTCTTCGATCGCGCTGTCATGCACGCCGGCTTTGACGGCCGCCTGCCTGAGAGAGCCGTCGATGAGCAGATCGGAGAGCCTTTTCTTGTGCACCCCACTCTCCTTCTTCAAGGCATCAACCTGCTTGTTGAACTCGGTGACCTGGTTCTGATGATCGGCCTTCATACGTTCCGTGCGCTTGGCGAACAACTCCTCGACCTTACCCTCGGACATCATCTTCTGCTCTTCGATCTCCTGGAGCTTCAGCTGGGCCTCCCGGGCCTTCGCCGGATCGATGTCCTTGAACATCTCGGTCGTGGACTGCAGGTCGGCTTTCAGCTTCTTGACGTTGCCGCGTTCCTTTTCCAGGGCGCTTTTCAGCCCGGAAACATCTTCAACTTCGGCATCGAGAGTGAATTTCCCATCCTTCTCGATGTACAGCTTTTTGACAGCCTCATCCAGGCCGTCATACTCTTCCTTGGGAACAACCAACTTCAAAGCCATTCAAACTATCTCCATAAAAAAGAAAGGCCCGCGTCCCGGAACCCGTCCGGGAAGTGGGTCTTTCAGAATGTGCATCGATTCGCCAAGCAGGCTCGACGCGAGCCCCATTGCGGGCAATTATTCAATCACCATCCCGGTAACAGAAAGCCCCGGAGTGAACTCGCGTCAGTCTCTAATCGGAACCGCGAATGCAATTTAGATGCAAGTAGAAACCCCCACCCTACGGGTGGGGTAATGGGGACTGGCTATGCCGGTCCCGTATGGGTATGGCCGAAGGCCGCTCGCTGTTGTCACTTACGCTGAGTTGTAGCCGCAACTTCGCAGCAAGTGAGGAAGCAGCGAACAGCAATTCAGAATTTATCATGAGAATATCTCAGATTGGCACTATCTCTGTGGCCCCCCTATGGGGGCAACTTCAAAGCCGCACCCTACAGGTGCGGATTCTTTACAAAAGGCGTTTGAAAACATGCGGCGGCAGCCACCGTGCGCAGGCGTAGGTCTACCAAATCACGACTTCGGGGACATGTCGGGGATTTCACTTCGACGGGTAACGCGTATTATAGTTCACTTGGCCTTCCGCTGCATAGGTTCCACGTGCTGCGGCGTCGGGTTCGAAGCATGCTGCGGTGCCGTTGACAGGGCTTGAAAGGTAGTTTATATTGCTGCATAGGGAATGGAATTGGCGTAGACCTCCCTCCAACTCTTGCGAATTGCGGCGCACGGGAGAGTTGCCGCGGGTAGTTTTACACTAAGGAGGATCGCCAACCACCCACAGGGAGGCCTGCTTGCCTAAGAAGTCTAGCACCGTAAATTCGCACACGAAGAGGAAGTTTCGGATTGCTCTAACCCTCTTGGCCGATGCCCTTGATGACGCCCCGGAAGTTCTGGCAGGATTACGACTGAACAGACTGACCGGCGTCGTCGAGGCGTTCGATCCCAAAACTCAGACTTTTGTAGGGTGCAGCAACAACATTTCGAATTGTGGTGCGTTATCCAATAAGGCGTAGTGCGTCGGCCACATCGTCCTGCATGCTGACGGACGTCCTCGACGAACCCAACGGGGACGAGCTGCTACTGGCACGCAAAGCATGTTAATCGCCCTGGATGCAGGTATTCGCCTTACTCTATCGTGACTAGGTGCGGATTCTGGTAACGAGATCGCGGACCGATATTTTTGCAATGCCTCGGCTCAGTTCGCTGAGTATTCACGTACTGCCGCGACCTGATTCCGGAAGTGGAGCACTTGATCGCCTTCGTCGCACACGACTCGGCATCGAAGAGGAAACTCCGCAGGTCACCGACGAGCCGCGTTTGCCATCGTATCTCTGTTTCCCTTCTTCGTCTGCAAAGCGACTGTACGGCGCTGGTGGGCTAATCGGTCAGGGGAGCGGGTTTGACGAAACCTCTGCACGCACGAGAGCGTATGCGGAACTCGTCGAACGAGTATGTCTGTCTAGCCTACCTCCTGGGCTTATGAGAGGTTCGTACGATGAGCTCTCCCGAAGAGGGCGCTGTGTTGTCGACCCGCTCGACTTCAACTGCTATTCTGTCGCACAGCTCGCGGAACGCCGTGATCACGACAGAATGATTCGTCGAGAGTCACTGACTTGGTGTGTGGCAAAGCAGATCCTTCCCTTTGCTAGAAAGACATTGGTTCCCGCACAGCTGGTTTTCGTCGACCCATCGCTGTCAACCGAGTACCCGGTTAGAAGAGAGAGCATTACTACGGGAGCTGCAGTTGGCGACACCGCCTCGGCCGATCCGGAAACTGCGGGGATCCTCGAGTGCTTGGAGAGAGATGCGTCTATCGGCGCATGGCTCGGTGTAAATGTTGCTTCGCGTCTATGGCGCCCTCCCGGGGCCGTGGCACCTCTTTGGAGATACGTCAATCGCTATTGGCTAGAACTGATCGCCTTCGACATAACTCCTGATATAGGCATTCCGGTCGCACTTGTGTTCTGCGTTGATCGCAGCGGCGTTGGGCCCGCAATTACAGCAGGGGCGCGTGCTGCTTTCGACATGGAGTCTGCACTGGCCGGAGCGATCAAAGAGGCGCTCCAACCTCGCCGCACCATGCGGTTCTTGACAGGTTTGCGCAATGACACCGCCGCCACGACGGTCACCGAAGTCCGTGACGTTTTTTCGCGATTTTCATTCTGGAGTGATTCGCGACGGATTCATCACTTAGAGCACTGGGTCAGAACCCGGCCCAAGGCAAGGCTGCGGTTACCGGGGTGTGCCGCCGTTGTACGGGGGAACCTGAAGGCGCTTTACAAAAGACTCCAACGACATAACATCTCGATGTACACTGTTGATACCACTATTCCCGAGTTGAAGGCAGCAGGGTTACGATGTGTCAAAGTTCTCTCACCTGAACTCCACCCACTGTACTTGGATGAGGAAGCGCAAGCATTATTCTCACCTCACTACGGTGAGATTAGAGTCCCCGCGAAACTTCCTCCTCACCCGATCACTTAGCCAAACCGAGCGAGGTAATTAAAGTGAAGAGCCGTTATCAGCGAAGCATGAAGAGAGTTCTGGAGTTCCATGCTGCGTCCTCGCTCTCCGAGATGGTGCATGAACCCGAACATTTACCTGACGCTCTTACTAATACCTATTACAAACGGTATCCCAGGTTTCCGTCTGTAGAGCTTGATCGCAGTGCTAGTCCTAAGCACGTTGTGATACATCGTTCAGCCACAATCAGACACTACTCACGTTCGCGCTCGATTTCCTTCCACGAACTGTCTCAACTACTGGCTTCTATCGGTGAACGTCAGAACGGACTTGTGCCAGCTCGCTGGTATCCATCCGCCGGCGCACGTTATCCGATCGAGACCTACTTAGTTGCCTGGCGGATTAGGGGGATTCACAGCGGCGTGTACCACTACGATGTCCGGGGCCATCGTCTCGAGCGCATGGGTACGGCAATAGCTGATGTGCAACAGGAAATGATCGTCTCTCCTTACGTCAAGGATGCATCGGCTGCGATTATCTTTACCTCCTGTCTGTCGCGGGTAGTCATCAAATACGGCCTTCGCGGTTACTCCTACTCTCTCCTCGAAGCGGGACACATTGGACAGACGCTGCTTATCAGTGCAAGCCAACTCGGCTTGGGAACATGCTGCGTGGGAGGATTTGTTATGCCGCACATAACCTCGTTGCTTGATCTAGCAACTACAGAGGTCCCGGTATATGTAATTGCAGTGGGTAAGCGTTCGCGTGCGGCACGTTGATGATAACTCATCACGAGTGATTAAAGGTCGCTGGGCCGCTGTAACAGATGGAGGCATTGTCAACTTGGCCACCACCCTCCGATTCCAGTTGGTGGGGAGCGGATGATCCTGAACCGCAGTCGATGTCGGTCAAAGGCGAAGGCCGCGCGACTAGACCAGAAGCACTGTTCGGAATCATCGTCCTAGGGACTAGACGGGTACTGCGCCACCATCGAAATCCACATAAGAGAAGAATTCGTTCCATCACGTTGAGATCGAGAAGGTACCGGATATTGTCGACCGGACTCGTAGGTGGCGGTGCACCTTTCATGGAACGAATCGAGTCATCTACGGGGCGACGCTCCAAAGCTGATGCTCCCTCTTGTCAAGATCACGTTGACTTGGGAGCAGTCATGAAATGAGAGCCATGTCACTCTCTGGCTGTCTGGTGAGTTTTCCACTATGAAATCGTCGGGAAAGCGTCAGATGGCTGAATTGTTGGCTATCCGGACAAGTGGCCCTGGGTCAAGCTCCCAAGAAACGGGCTGTTGGGAAGTGGTGGCTCCCCTTTGTCATGTCAAAGCCATACTGGAAACTGACCCTCCTACCCGAGTAGCCGCATCGCTACCTTATCCGCAACCTGAGCATGCATGGGCAGGAGTTCCTTCTTGTCTGACCGCTTGATCAGCCCCTCGCTGCATCTGCAGTTTGGATGCCTGGGCGGCATCCCTGTCCCATCGGCATAGGTGCCGTTCAGCTCTCGTCGCTGTCCATGCAGGGCACCGCAGAGGGGGCAGGTCCTCTCATCGTGCGCCGCAATCCAGACCTTCTGCCAGAGCCTTGAATCAATCAGGCCGTCATCTTCGGCTTGCCGCCACAGTTCATTCTGGCCTGCGTTCGATGCCTCGATCGTGAGGGTTCTGGCGATCCCTATCGCCCGTTCTTTGATCAGCCTAGCGGTGTACTTCCCCAGGAGTTCCTGCTTTTTCTCGGGAGTCAGCGCCAGGGACTTCACGCCCCTCACTCCGGATCGCTTCAGCCGGTCCATTGCTCCCTGGCCGATGCCTATCAGCGATTCCCTTTCGCCCATCGAATCCAGGAAATTGCTATAGTTCGCAATTGCCTTTACCTGGTTCGGTGTAAGTCCGATCAGGTTTTTGATCTCCCGGGCGGCCTCGTAGGGGTGCATCCCTTCCACAAATGCCCTGCGGATGATCTCTCTCACCCCTTCGACCGCATCCTGCTGAATCTGGAGCGCCGCATTCATGGTCATGGTGCTGATGTATTCGACTGCACGCGGGTTGGTGACATCGAACCGCATCGAGACGGCCACGGCTTTGGGCAACGGTGCGAGGTCTGCCGCTTTCTCAAACGTGTCCCGGATGTGTCCAGAGATTGTACTCTTGAGGGCCTTGGGCAGCTTGTCGAGTGGCACAGCCCGGAGTGCGCCGGCCAGGTCGTTCCGCAGCATGGCAGCCTTAATATTTCTGATTACGGCAGGATCATCGACCAACGAACTCAGCACGTCGGCGAGATCCGCCACGATCTTGCGTTCCTTAGCTGCGGCGAACCGCAGGATGGCATCTGTGTTTTCCAGCGGCATCGCCATTGCCCCCCTCAAATAATAAAGGGCGCCACTTTTCGGTGACACCCTCGTTACTATTTCTACCCTTGGCAGATCAGCCTGTCATCGGCAAGAACCTGCTGCGCTATGACAAACCTACATGCTCTTAGGGCTCGTGGGTGCGAGGGATTGCTCGCCATTTCGAGGTTGCACCATTCTCTTCCTCGCCAAGCTCGAACTGCTCGATGTTGTACTGACCAAGTAACGCAGGCGCCAGCGGCACGCGTGCGAATCTATTGTGGTACACGTGAAGCCATGTTTCTTCGGGCCCAGTCATGAACAGAGCGCCGATCGCACTTATCGAAGTGTTGTCCTCTGGGGTCATCTTTCTTTTCGGACCGTACCCCATGCCAGTTGCATACGGTGAACCCGCTCCAATTGGCGGTACGGCAAGATAGATCTGCTCAAGGCCGTACATTGCGACCCGAATGTTGTAGGGATCAATATGCCCAGCCACTCGTCCTCGGTCGAAGACAACAAGTAGGCTCGGATGTATACCTTCCGCGCGCGCCTTGATCTGCGCCGAACAGTCGGAGATCTTTTTCCGAAGCCGCTCACCTGGCGTAGTGGTTAGCCCGTCCCCGTAGCC
>JBEKYG010000188.1:0-8111 GCA_049511215.1 Acidobacteriota bacterium
GAGGACGCGTCCGAACAGCATCGTCATCTCGTACCAGGGAGATGGCGATCTTGCGGCCATCGGCGGCAACGAGATCCTGCACGCGGCCAATCGCGGCGAGCACATCACGGTCTTTTTCGTCAACAACGGCATTTACGGCATGACGGGCGGGCAGATGGCTCCAACCACGCCTCTGGGAGAGCGAACCACGACGTCCCCCTATGGACGATCCATCGTGAACGAAGGCTACCCCATGAGGGTCTGCGAGTTGCTATCGTCCCTGGAGGCCCCCGTCTACATCGAGCGCGTTGCCCTGACCGATGCCAAGCACCACATGAAGGCGCGCAAGGCCGTCCGGCGCGCTCTCCAGTGCCAGATCGAGGGACGCGGGTTTTCGCTGGTGGAGGTGCTGTCGACATGCCCGACCGGGTGGAAAGTGTCCCCGGAAGAAGCCATACACTGGGTGGAGCGGCATCTGATGCCCATCTTCCCGCTCAAGACGTTCAAAGAGAAAACGGGCAATGGCGCCGGCCCCGCACAGGAATCTGAGATTAAAGCCGCAACCAATGCGGCGCACAAAGTTCCGCCTGTCGAGACTGCAATCTCCCAGCGTGGAGCCCTCGCCGGCGGAGAGCTTGCGGATGTGTCGATGAAGATCAGCGGCTTCGGTGGCCAGGGGATCCTCTTTGCGGGAGTTGCCCTTGCAGAGGCCGGGATGAAGGAAGGCCTGCAGGTTTCCTGGATTCCCTCCTACGGACCTGAGATGCGTGGAGGCACGGCCCATTGCCATGTGAGGCTCTCGCGCCACAGCATTGCCTCGCCGCTTATCAACCGGCCTTCAACGGTGATTGCCTTTAACGAACCGTCCGTCGAGAAGTTCGTGAACGAACTCGTGCCGGGCGGGCTGATGATGCTGAACTCATCCATGGTGACGACGAAGCCCACACGGAAGGACATCCGGATTGTTGAAGTCCCGGTAACGGATGCCGCGAAAGAAGTGGGAAATCCCAAGGTTGCAAACATGGTCATGCTGGGAGCCTACCTGCAGGTGACCAGGGCAGTGGATGATGAATCGGTACTGTCGGCGCTGGCGGAACACGGGCTGCGTGCCGAGCTGGTTGACCTTAACCGCAGGGCGCTCCTGGCAGGCCGCGCGCTGATTCGATAACGGATTCCATGAGCCGCAAAGGCCATAAACGCCTCCACGAAAGCACGGGCTTCAACAACCACGGAATACGCCAAACACACGAAACTTTTTTGGGTGTTTGGTGTATTTTGTGGTTTCATCCCTCTCTCTGAGCGGGTGCCGCAATTCAGACACCAGGGAAAGAACTCAGCTACGAACAACATGAGGTAGCACAGCCGCAACCAAAATTTACCACCAGGACGCCAAGAAATCGGCGATTCGAGATTCGAGATTCGAGATTTTAGAATTTCGAATCTCGAATTTCGAATTTAAGTAAGGATTAAGACTTCTGGCGCCTTGGAGCCTTGGAGTCTTGGCGGTAAAAATCCTTTCCGCCTGGCAAAGGATTTGCTAGTAGTGGTAGAATCGCGAGTTTATTTGCATGGCGAATCCATAGAATACTGGAAGCTATTATTTTCTGAACTCGAGGAAAACAATCATGATAAGACAGATGGTCACGATCGACGGTAACGAAGCCGCGGCATATGTCGCATTCAGAACCAACGAGGTCATCGCCATATATCCAATTACCCCTTCTTCCCCCATGGGCGAATGGTCGGATGCCTGGGCCGCGGAGGGTCTGCGCAACATCTGGGGAACGATCCCCTCGGTCACCGAAATGCAGAGTGAAGGCGGCGCGGCCGGCGCCGTACACGGAGCGCTCCAATCCGGTGCATTGACAACCACATTTACCGCGTCGCAGGGGCTCCTGTTGATGATCCCCAATATGTTCAAGATCGCCGGGGAACTAACACCCACCGTATTTCACGTTTCCGCACGAACCGTGGCGACGCATGCGCTCTCGATTTTCGGTGATCACGGCGATGTCATGGCCACTCGTTCCACTGGCTTTGGCCTGCTTGCCTCCAACTCGATTCAGGAGATCATGGATTTCGCGCTGATCGCGCAGGCGGCAAGCCTGGAGGCGCGCGTTCCGTTCATCCACTTTTTCGACGGCTTCCGCAGCTCCCACGAAGTAATGAAGATCGAGCAGCTCACCGAAGAGGACATGCGCGCGATGATCGATGATGAGCTGGTTTTTGCGCACCGCCGCCGGGGACTGACGCCTGAAAGCCCGGTCCTGCGCGGATCGGCACAGAATCCGGATGTGTTCTTCCAGGCACGGGAAACATGCAATCCCTATTACCTGGCCACACCGGCGATCATGCAGAAGGCGATGGACAGGTTAGCCGGCATTGTCGGGCGCCAGTACCGCCTTTTCGACTACGTGGGCGCGCCGGATGCCGAACGCGTAGTCGTGTTGATGGGCTCGGGCGCGGAAGCGGCGCAGGAGGCCGTGGAATACCTGGTGGCGCGGGGCGAGAAGCTCGGCATGGTGAAAGTGCGCTTGTACCGGCCCTTCTCGATCAAGGACTTTGTGGCGGCGCTCCCACCCACGGTGCGTGTGATTGCGGCATTGGACCGGACAAAAGAACCCGGCAGCGCCGGAGAGCCGCTCTATCAGGATGTCATCACCGCGGTCGCGGAAACCTTCTCCCGCGGGACCGCTCCGTTCAAGTCTTTCCCTCTGATCGTCGGCGGCCGTTACGGCTTATCGTCCAAGGAGTTTACCCCTGCAATGGTGCGCGGGGTGTTTGACGAGATGAAAAAGACCGAGCCGAAGAACCACTTCACAGTGGGAATCGTCGATGATGTCACCGGTTCGTCCATCGAATACGACCCCTCCTTCTCGACCGAGGGGGACGATGTCGTTCGCGCTCTCTTCTACGGGCTGGGAGCCGACGGTACCGTGGGCGCCAACAAGAACTCGATCAAAATCATCGGCGAGGATACCCCGAACTATGCGCAGGGCTACTTCGTCTACGACTCGAAAAAGGCGGGGGCGGTCACCGTATCACACCTGCGGTTCGGACCGCGCCCAATTCACTCCACCTATCTCATCAACAAAGCCAACTTCGTCGCCTGCCATCAGTTCGTGTTCCTGGAACGACAGGACATGCTGAAAGATGCCATGCCCGGCGCCACCTTCCTGCTGAACAGTCCCTTCGGCGTCGATGAGGTGTGGGACAAGCTGCCGCGCACCGTCCAACAACAGATCATCGACAAGGGGATCCGTTTCTTCGTGATCGACGGTTATAAGGTCGCCAAGGACACAGGCATGGGCGCCCGGGTCAACACCATCATGCAGACCTGCTTCTTTGCCATCTCGGGTGTCCTGCCCCGCGACGAGGCCATCGAATCGATCAAACATGCGATTAAGAAGACTTACGGCTCCAAGGGCGAGGAGGTTGTGCGCAAGAACTTCCAGGCAGTGGAACAGACGCTGGCTAATCTCTTCGAAGTCAAAGTACCTGCGCAGGCGACCAGTACGTTCGATCGGCCCCTCGTGGTAGCGAAGGAAGCCCCCGCTTTCGTGCAGAACGTAGTCGCGCCGATTCTGGCGGGGCGTGGAGATTCGTTGCCCGTGAGCGCCTTCCCTGTCGACGGCACATTCCCAACCGGGACGTGCCAGTGGGAGAAGCGCAATATCGCACTCGAGATACCGGCATGGGATCCGGAGGTCTGCATCCAATGCGGCAAGTGCGGCATTGTCTGCCCTCACGCAACCATCCGCATCAAAGCCTATGACATGAAGCTCACCGAGAAGGCGCCGAAGACCTTCAAGTGGATGACGGTCAAAGGGAGCGAGTTCGTGGAAGGCATGGCATATACCGTTCAGATCGCTCCCGAAGATTGCACTGGATGCGGCATGTGCGTTGACGTCTGTCCCGCCAAAAACAAGAAGGAATCGCGCCTCAAGGCCATAAACATGGTGTCGCAGCTACCCATCCGCGAGTCGGAACGTGAGAACTATCGGTTCTTCCTCGACCTCCCGGAGTACGACCGGCGCCTGGTGCGTATGACCAGCATCAAGGCGAACCAGCTGCTGCAGCCACTATTCGAATACTCCGGAGCGTGCTCCGGCTGTGGCGAAACGCCTTATGTCAAGCTCATGACCCAGCTCTTCGGCGACCGCGCGATGATTGCCAACGCAACCGGGTGTTCATCCATTTATGGAGGCAATCTCCCGACGACGCCCTATACCACCAACAAGGAAGGGCGAGGGCCCGCCTGGTGCAATTCGCTGTTCGAGGACAACGCCGAATTCGGACTCGGGTATCGGCTTACCATCGATAAGCACGCAGAAATGGCACGAGAGTTGGTGCGGAAACTTTCCGTGGAGATCGGCGATGAGCTTGCCACCGGTATTTTGAAGGCCGATCAGTCGGATGAAGCCGGAATCTATGAACAGCGCCAGCGCGTGATGGTTCTGAGGAAAAAATTGGCCGGGCTGAATTTGCCTGAAGCGCGCAGCCTGATGAGCCTCGCCGATTACCTGGTCAAGAAGAGTGTCTGGATTGTCGGTGGCGACGGCTGGGCCTATGACATCGGATACGGTGGCCTGGATCATGTCCTGGCATCAGGGCGCAATGTCAACCTCCTCGTGCTCGACACCGAAGTTTACTCGAATACCGGTGGGCAGATGTCCAAGTCCACGCCGCGCGGGGCCGTGGCTAAGTTCGCGGCGGGCGGCAAGCAGGTGGCCAAGAAAGACCTCGGCTTGCATGCCATCAACTATGGCAGCGTCTATGTTGCCACCGTGGCCCTGGGAGCGAACGACGCCCAGACAGTAAAGGCTTTCCTGGAGGCCGAAGCATATGATGGGCCGTCGATCATCATCGCCTACTCTCACTGTATCGCCCACGGCATCAACATGACCACCGGCATGAGAAACCAGAAGGCGGCGGTCGACTGTGGCTACTGGCTGCTCTTTCGCTACGATCCGCGGCTGGCCCAGCAGGGAAAGAATCCGCTGGTCCTCGATTCTAAGGCTCCCAAGCTGCCGTTGAAGGATTACGCTTATAACGAGACGCGGTACAAGATGCTTGTCTTGAGCCAGCCGGAAGAGGCCAAGCGCCTGCTGGCATTGGCCCAGCAGGATGTTCTGAAGCGCTTCCAGTTCTATCAGCAGCTGGCATCGCTTGACTACAGCGCCGTCGAAGCTCCTAAACCGGCGGCCAAGGAATAAATTAGATTCGAAATTCGAGATTCGAGATTCGAGATTTTAGAATTTCGAATCTCGAATTTCGAATCTCGAATCGCCGATTTGTTGGCGGTAGATTTTGGATCAAACGGATTATCTGAGGCCGAAGGCGGCGGAGGCGCGCGATGCGATGTGCCTGCCTATGGCAATCGATGCCGTCGCTGCCGGAGAAGGCGCATTCAGGACGTGAATCGCACCGGGGGCCTCGACGATCTGGAAATCATCCACCAGCGCTCCCGCCGGAGTGATCGTCTGAGCGCGTACTCCGGAACCTCCCGGCTCGAGATCCGCATTCTGGAGGTCAGGTACGAGCCTCTGCAAAGCACGCAGGAAGGCGCGGCGGCTCAGCGATCGGTACAGCTCGTAAACTTCCGTGCGCCAATACTTCCATCCCATTCGCCAGAATCCCACATGAGTGAACATCTCAAAGAGGTCTCGCGGATGGATGTCGCGCATGCGGTAGCCTTCGCGAGCGAACGCCAGCACTGCGTTGGGCCCGGCTTCATAGCCGCCGTGGATGCGCTTGGTAAAGTGCACGCCGAGAAACGGGAATTGAGGGTTTGGCACCGGGTAGATGAGCGCGCGCACCATGTTGCAGCCGGACCGCAGCGAGTAGTACTCGCCGCGGAATGGAACCACGATGACTTTCGGGTCGATGCCCATGAGCCGCGCGATCCGGTCGGCATGCAGGCCGCCGCAGTTAATCAGGTTGCGGGTAGTGTGGCTTGTGGCGCCGGCGTCGAGGTGGATAAGACCGGACTCGCGTCGAATGGCTCGCACGCGCGCGAGCTTGAAAATCTGCGCTCCGCGCTCGCACAGCTTTGCTGCCATGGCCGCTGCGACCTCGCTGTAATCGATGATTGCCGTGTTGGGCGAATACAAGGCGCGCACTGCACGAGCATGCGGCTCCAGCTCTCGGGCCCGCTCGGGGCCGATGATCTCGAGGCCGGGCACCCCATTCGCGGTGCCGCGCTCGTACAACTCCTGAAGCCGGGGCAGCTCCTGCTCGGTGACCGCAACGATGATCTTTCCGCAACGATCGTAGGCTACCCCGTTAGTCTGGCAGAACTCCGTCAACAGGCGCACTCCTTCGACACACATCTTTGCCTTGGCCGAGCCCGTCTTGTAATAGATGCCGGCATGCATTACGCCGCTGTTGTGGCCCGTCTGATGGCTCGCCAGGGCGGACTCCTTTTCGAGTACTGCGAGCGCGCGACCCGGGAATTGTTCCGTGAGCGCCAGGGCGGTTCCGAGCCCGACGATCCCGCCCCCGATGATTGCGATGTCAAATGTTCCTGCATTCCCCGCCATGAAGATCCTCTCCCCGCCCGAAACAGCGCCTTAATCGCGGCGTAATGCTAAAATGAGGTGTTATTTGCTTCCGGGAGGTTCAATTTTTATCACTAACGTTGCAGGAAACCAAGCTTCTCCTTCAAGCCTGCGCGCAACAACTTCGGCCACTCATCGAACAGAGGATGCGATGGCAGGCTATAGAAGTAGATTGCGTTGTTGCAGCCGTTACAAAACAGACGAAAAGAGCGCTCTTCCCGCAGGTCGTGGTTTTCTGAGGATGCTGCCGGCGGCGGCGCTCCTGCTCGTCACGCTCGGCTGCTCATGTCACATGAATCTGCCCGCCCCCATCGGCCTGATCAAGACAGAAGCCTCGATGGCGCTCAACGGGCACGAGTTCGATCTGCGTCTTTCGAAACCGGCGCAAGCCGCTGCCGGCGATGTGCTCATCATCTATGCTACCGGGGACGGAGGATGGCTTGGGCTTGGAGGTGACGTATTCCAGTGGCTAGCCAGTTGGAATTACCCGATCGCCGGATTCAGTTCTCGAGGCTACATACATAACCTGGGATTGTCCTCTGATGCGGAAACCACCACTCCCAGACGCCTGGTGCGGGATTACGAGAACATCATTGCTTTTGCCGAGACCCGGCTCGGGCTGCCGTCGTCCACGCCGATCATTCTTGTCGGGCTGTCGCGCGGCGCCGGGTTTGCTGTGGTGGCGGCGGGCGAGGGTGGTCTGGATCAGCGCTTGGCCGGGTTATTGGCTATCGCCCTGACGAAGGAAGAGGAGCATGTCATGCGCAACCGGCCCCGCAATGCCAGGTCTGTAAACAATCCACGCCAGCGGCCGCAGGTCATGATCGAGACCTACACCTACCTGAGCCGGATTGGTTCACTCCCTCTCATGGTGCTCCAATCCACGAATGACGGCTACCTGCCGGCCGATGCCGCGCGCAAGTTATTTGGCGCGGACACCGACCTGCGCAAGCTGCGGGCCGTGGAGGCCAGTAATCACAGCTTCAGCGGAGGATGCCAGACTCTCTACCAGGATACTCAAGATGCGCTGAAGTGGATGACCGGCTTGATCGCCGCCCGCCGGGCCAAATAATCGACGATTGACGATCTTCGCGGAGAGGACTCTTACCGCCAAGACTCCAAAACTCCAGGCGCCAAAAACTTTAATCCTTGATTTCTTGGCGTCTTAGAGTCTTTGAGTCTTGGAGCTAGATTTTGGTTGCGGCTAGGCCTGCACGTGCCCCGGTAAAATAAGAGTGGACAAACTGCCTCGATTAGTATAACTAAGAGGGGCATGAAAACAGCCGAAACCATTCTCGAACTCTTATCGAGCAAGAACACAGTCGCTAAGATCAAGGACTGGCTACAGAAGAACAACAACAAGGGACGTTCTGCTTTGGCGCAGCATTTATGCAGGGCTCTCAATATCACGGATCATTTGGGGAAGCCACGAATAGCTGGAGTCCATGTAGCGTTGCGCACATTGGAATCGCGAGGCTTCTGGAAACTCCCCAAGCTTGGACGTCGGAAGCGTGCTAAACAGCAATATCGAAGACTGAATGCGGCAGTCGCCCCACCCAAGGCAGTACCAGC
>JBEKYG010000189.1:0-8106 GCA_049511215.1 Acidobacteriota bacterium
TTTGATAACAAATTAGTCACTTTTTAAACCCGAAGTAAGTGGATGCTGTAAACAAAGGACTTCCACCGCTGAAAACCGAAAAATAGGTCAAAATCGCAATTTACATTCGGAAGTTGGGTTAGATCAGATGTCCACCTATTCGTCAACTGATTGGAATCTGCGAAACTCCTATGCCGTAAGCACCGCGCGGCCGGCCCTGCGCAGGTAAAGGACCTCGGCGATGAAGGCCGCGGTCAGACCGATTACGGCCGTTTCCGCGCCCGGGGCGTGTACGAGTGCTCCTGCCAGCACCATGATCGCGGTCACCGCCAGGTTCAGCCCCATGCCCCAATAGATTATTTTGGTGGAGTGGGCCGCCATGAGCAGCCCGCGCAGCCAGCTGTGAATCGAGTTGATGAAGGGCAAAGCCAGAGCAAGCACGACGGCAGGAATCACAAAGCGTGACAGGCTGGCCGGCAGGTCCGCGATGTAGTGTATATACAAGCCCGAAAGCGGCGTCGCCACCACCAACAGCATCGCGGCCGAAGATGCGATACCAATCCTGCGGCAGAATGTCAGCACCGCCCCTTTGAAACCGCGCACGGTGACGAGGGCAATGACGGCCTCAGGCAGCGCGAAGGACGGACTTCGGAACAGAAACACGATTCCCCACACGACCGGCCACGCCGCGAGGTTTTCTTCCGGGTAGGGCATACGCGCCAACCCTGCGCCGATCAATGGCTGGGCCAGCAGCGTCAAAAGGGATGTGGCCGCCAGCGGAGCATGGTAGCGCAGGACATCCCATATGCCGAGAATCTTCGTGCCCTGCTCCGGCACATTCGCCAAAACCCGTTGCACGGTCGGGCGGACTGCACAGGCAACGAAGGCAGCCTCCGTCGAGACTCCGGCCATGAGTGCGATGCTGCCGACATAGACACCCGGCAAGTGGGTGGACAGCGCGAGCAGGATTCCCGTTCCTGCCGACCCGAGCAGGCGAGCGGCGGTTCCATACCCGATCGAGCGGGTTTGCCCGTGACGGATCATGACGCCCTGATAAAAGCGGCGCACTCCGATCGCCGCGGTCCAAAGGGTCATGATTCTCATGCCTGGCTGCGCGGCGTCGGCGATGTTCGCAGGAATCCCCATGAGCGAGCGCACAACGAGGTCGTACACAGGAGTGAAGGCCACGAGAAGTGCCACCGCCGTGGCCGCCACATTAATCCAGATCATGAAACGACGCAGCGTAAGATAATTGCGGGCGCTGGTCGAGAGCGCGGTGCTGGTAGCCAGCAGCATGATGACCGGGCTCTCGATCGCGATCTCCAGACTCATGACAATGCCGAAAGCAGCAAGTTGAGTCTCCATGTCAGGCAGACGGGCGATCGCGGCCTGAAGCACCGGCACTTCGGCACCCATCAGCAACCAGCTGGCAGCGAGAGGCATCCAGAACAGAAGGATCTGGCGCTGGGTTGACACCGAAGCAGGTAAGGTCACATCTCCTCCGAAATCGAACCGAAGACATTCTCACAAATCACGCGCGCATCCAAATGACTTTTTGTGCCTTTCGTACTATTCACCCGCAAGTCTATTGCCAGGCGGAAAGAACTTTTACCGCCAAGACTCCAGGACGCCAAGACGCCGAGAGTATTAATCCTATATTTCTTGGTGTCTTAGCGTCTTTGCGTCTTGGCGGTTGATTTTGGTTGCTTGTACGCTTTTTGGTTGCACAGACCTCTATTCGGGACGATCATTACGATTTTATCTCGGCTGCCGGCTTCGGCTGCGGCCGGCCTTGTTGGTGAAGTTCAGGTATCCTAACAACTTTTTCGGAACAGAGGAGATAAGATCGTGACGGCGAACAATCTCAAAAAGACCCCATTGAATCAGTGGCATCGTGACCATGGGGCAAAAATGGTGGATTTCGGCGGATGGGACATGCCCGTGCAGTACGAGACCGGCATTCTCCAGGAGCATGCGGCTACACGCAAATTCGGTGGGTTATTTGATGTCAGCCATATGGGACGATTCCGATTCAAAGGAGCAAACCGGATCCCATTTCTGCAGCACGTGCTGTCCAACAACGCGGAGGCGCTTGAGCCCTGGCAAGCGCAGTACACACTGGTCCCGAATGAAACTGGAGGCCTGGTCGACGACGCTTATCTCTATCGTTTTGGTGAAGACGATTACCTGCTGGTGGTGAACGCGTCCAATGCGGAAAAGGACTGGCGCCACTTTGAGGAACAGATCCGGGGCTTTCCCGGCCTGGTGATGGAAAACCACAGCGAGAAGCTGGCCATGATTGCCTTCCAAGGCCCTCTCGCAGGCCAGATCCTGGAGCAGCTGATTGAAGGCGGCCCACTGCCCAAGCCGTTCCGCAATTCACTCGCGAAGGTGAACATCGCCGGCACGGAGATTCTCATCGGGCGCACTGGATATACGGCGGAACCCATCTGCTTCGAGCTGTTTGTCCCCGCGGATCATGCGGTGAAGATCTGGTCAAAGCTTCATGAAGCGGGCAAGGATCTGGGTGTGCTTCCAGTGGGGCTTGGCGGCAGAGACACGCTCCGTCTCGAAGGCGGCCTGCCGCTCTATGGCCACGAGTTCGGCATTGACTCGGAAGGAAAGGAAATACCGGCATTCGCGTTTCCGCTGACCGGCATCGCCGTCAGCTTCTCCGAGCGCAAAGGCAATTTTATGGGCCGCGAGGCTTTGGCGCGCCAATTCATAGAGGTACAGAAACTCCTGGAAGGCATCTACCAACCTTCAACAATTCTGCCGCGCCGAATCCGGCCTGTGGCTATTGTGGATAAAGGTGTGGCGCGTCAGGGTGACAAGGTGTTCATCGGCGACAAGAAGGTGGGTATGGTTACCAGCGGCACCGTCGCGCCCTATTGGAAGTTCGAGGGCGAAGGTTCCACCATGAGCATCACGGTTGAAACCGAGCGCCGTGCCGTAGCGATGGCCTTGGTGGAGGCAGGTCTGATGCCCGACCAGGAAGTCGAAGTGTTGGTGCGCGAGCGACGGATAAAGGCCCGCATCGTCCAATGGCATGGCAGGTCGGAGGCACCACCGTATTTCCGCCCGATTCCAGCGGCCTGGCACAAACCGGAGCGCGCGCCGGCAGTAGGCAAAGGTGTCGAGAAAGCCCGCCTGTTACTCCGAAAGGCACTCGAGAATCACGATTGGCGCCAGCACAGCTGCATCAACCTGATTCCATCTGAAATGACCCCCTCCCCTCTCGTGCGCATGCTCCAGGTGTCGGACCCGGTCGGGCGCTATGCCGAGCACAGGGATTTCCCCGCTTTCCTTGACCAGGAAGTCTTCTACTACCAGGGCACGGATTTTATCGCCTGGGTTGAGGATCGGTTGGCGGCAGAAATGGCCGAATTCATGGGCTGCCCGCAGGTGGAAGCCCGCGCGATCAGCGGCCAAATGGCCAACATGACCTTGTTCAGCGCCATGGTGGATTACCGAAACCGGATCGACCGCCGCCGCGAACCGGGCCGCATTCGCCTCGCTATGAACAATCATATTACCTATGGCGGCCACCTGAGCGCGCAGCCGATGGGCGCGCTCCGCGACTATATTGCCAAAGATCCGGTCACGGAGCGTTTCGCCGTGGTGAACTTCCCTGTGCTCCAGGACAACCCGTACAGGATCGATGTTGAGGAGACGGCACGTATCCTGGACCAGGTCAATCCCGAGATTATCATCTTCGGCAAAAGCATGGTGATCCACCGCGAACCCGTAGCCGACATCAAGAAGCTGGTCCAGGACAGGAAAGAACCGCCAATCATCATGTACGACATGGCGCATGTCCTGGGACTGATCGGACCTCATTTCCAGGAGCCATTCAAGGAGGGTGCAGATGTCGTCACCGGTTCCACGCACAAGACATTCTTCGGAACACAGCGCGGCGTGATCGGAATGAATTTCGCGGAAAACACTCCCGAGTTCGAGCTGTGGAATGCGGTCCGCCGTCGCGCATTTCCCGGCATGACGAGCAATCACCATCTCGGCTCATTGCTGGGGCTGCTCATGGCCGCGATCGAGATGAACGCCTTCAAATCCGCATACCAGCCGCAGGTCATCGCCAATGCCAAAGCCTTCGCCTGCGCGCTAAAGGAGCAGGGTCTCGAGGTTGCGGGCGACCCGGCCATCCAATTTACCGAGACCCACCAGGTGATTGTCAAGGTTGGTTATGCTCATGGGTGCGAGATTGCACGGAACCTCGAGCGGAATAATATCGTCGTCAACTATCAGGCCATCCCGAGTGACGAGAGCTTCACTGCCAGCTCCGGACTCCGGCTAGGGGTATCGGAGATGACCCGGTTCGGAATGAAGGAAAAGGATTTCCGCGCGTTCGCCGTGCTCTTCGCCGAAGCGGTCAAGGGCAAGAACGTAGGTGAGGAAGTCGCCAAGTTCCGCCGGAACTTCCTTACCATGCACTACTGCTTTGACGGAAAGGACACCGAGGAACAGAGAGCCAAACTGCTCGCAACATTCTGATGACGGAGCCTCTACCACCAAGACTCCAAGACGCCAAGAAATCGGCGATTCGAGATTCGAGATTCGAGATTTTAAAATTTCGAATCTCGAATTTCGAATCTCGAATTTAAGTAAAGGCTAGTAGCGATCGCCGAGGGCGAAGTGAATCGTGCCGCGAGGGTCCGCCAGACGCAGTAAGGAACCATTGTTGAAGATCAGTGTGTTGAGCCGCAGGAAATTCCAGGAAAAAATCAGCCGGCCCGGCTGGCGGATCACGGGAAGCTGCAAGCGGACCTCTGCGCCGGCCGAACCGCGGAGAAGCCGGTTCGTTTGATCGATCAAACTGGCGCTGGTGACCGTATCCACATTCCTCCTCGATAGTCCGCTCCATCCAAGATCCATGAATACGGCCGCGCTCAGCGGCCCTTGAATCGGGATGCGGTAATCTATGGAAAATCCCAGCACCATATCGGCACCCACCGGCCCCGGTGAAGACTGCAGATCGGTTGAGTAAGCCCAGGGGGTCATGCCACCGCGCGGAAAGCCGCGGACGATTTCGTCGCCTGGATAAAAGCGCCGGTCCAGCGTGAGCGGCACGCCGTTCCGCGGGCGCATCGCCGCAGCCTGCAAACCGAAAGCGAAGTAATTCCTCCCTTTGCTCAGTGGATCGCCAAGATATTGGGAAAAGCGGAAGGACTGTGCAGTCGAATCGATTGATCGCAAAAGCGTCGTCCCTCCCCATGAATTGGTGAAGGCGAATCGAGTGCCCCGCATGGCTGGGCCCGTGCCCTTGGTTGAGTCGTAGAGAAAGGTCGGCGAGAGTTCGGTTCTATATTGCACCACGCTCTGCGCAGCTGTGCCTGCCGAAGCGTCCTGCGTCAACGAAAGCCGTTCGAATTGAGTGCCCAGGCCGATTTGCACCTTGGATGTCACCGGATAGGCGCCCGACAACCCCGTGCCGGTGGAACGATGTTTGAGGAGTTGAATCAGATCCGTGGCGTTCGGTACCAGACTCGCAACGTTAAAATTCGTGATACGGTGGAAAATAGAAAGACCCAGGGTAAAGGGCGAGCCTAGAAAACGAGTGCCGACGATGTCGAGCAACATGTTGGACTGCGATGCGCCGCCGTCCATCTGCAGCGACAGCGACTCGCCCAGTCCCAGCAGATCGAAAGCAGTGTATAGCACTCCGAGATACCCTCCGCCGATCCCGCCGGTGCCGCCCGTGCCGTAGATTCCCTGACGGTCCTTTTCCTTGACCTTGAACGTGATGTCCAGGGTTTCGGACTTTTCATTCATTTCGACGGCCACATCGGCTCGTTGGAGATCCTTGATCATCCCACTTTTGTTGAGCCGCCTGATGCTCGAATCCAGCTTTGCCGAATCGAAGATTTCGCCTTCGCGCGCCACGACTTCGCGGCGCAGGAATTTATCCTTGATTCGCTTGTTCCCCTCAAACTTGATTCTGCCGATCACAGCCGGGTCGCCGACGTAGATCCGGTAGAGTGCGCCAACCGTGCGGCCGGCGTCGTCGACGTTCTGTTCGAGATCCACCTGTGCCAGGGCATAGCCTGCGTGTCCCAGGGCATCCACGATTTTCTGGCGCTTTGCCTCCAGCAACGAATTGTCATAAGGGCCAGGCACACTGACTGAAGCGAGGATCTCCTTTACCGCAGAAGCAGCGGTTTTCGCGCTCCCCTCACTGGTCACCGACACTAGTTTATAGCTTGGTCCTTCCGTGATCGGGATAAACAACGCCAGCTTCTGCTTCGAACCGCTGATCTTGGGCAGGGGCATCCACCAGTGTCTTGGGAAGTCCTTCGCCACCATTTGCGGCGTGCCGATGCGCGCCGCTGCAAAACCCTGCGACTGATAGTAGCGTCGAAGGTTGTCGAGATCGGCCGCGAGATTTTGGGGATCGTAGGCCCCATATTTCATCCACGGCATCAAAAGCGAAACGGGACGCGTATACTGCAGCTGCTTGATCAAATCTCCTGCTGGCCTGGATTGGTTGCCGGTGAAGCGAACCGCACCAATGTCCAGCCGCGGCCCGGTATCGATTCTGAGCCGCACCAACGTGGTCCCTGCTCTCTCGTCCTCCGTCAGCACACGCAGTTCCGAAAACGGATACTTGTGCGCGCGTAACCAGCCATGGACGCAATCCGTCATCTTGCTGACCGCCCCGGGACGCAAGGGGGTTGCGGGTTGCAGCAGAAGCTTCTCCTGTTCGAGCAGATGTCGAATCTGATCCTGCAGCGACTCACTCACTCCTTCGATCACAAATTCCGAGACGAAAGGCTGCTCATGCACCCGATACAGCACGTCCACAAGCCCTTCCCCGGCCTCCTGCGTCTGGATGTCAATCGTCTGAAATAATCCAAGATCATGAAGTTGCCGCAAGTCGCGGCGCGTCTGGTCTTCGTTGTACAACCGGTCAGGCGCGGCGGAAACATAATGAAGGATTGTGGCAGTGGGAATACGCACGTTACCCGAGACCTTCACGCTCCGGATCGTTGGACCGGGTGAAGTCTGGGGAAACAGACGGGGAGCCGCCAGGAGAAGGCAACACGCGAGGATGATGCGTTTTATGATCACAACCAAACCAAGTCTATATACTCCACCAGTCCTGTCAAGTTCCAGTATATCTCCTACTGCAATTCAGACACTGCAAACAAAAAGCAGCCACGAAGAACACGAAGAACCTGGCGTGGCCGGCGGCCACAACCGAACTTGTTCCCAACTATTTTGCGCCGGCCGCGCCGAGCTGTCAGCTATCAGGCTTTAGCCTTTAGCCTTCGGGGATCGCACCTCGGATGTAATCCGCGGAGACTAATCTGTCGACCGGTTTTTATTCTGATTCCTGACTCCTTACTCCTGACTCTTCGTTGCTCGGGGTAAATCTTTCGCAGGTCTTTCTGGACAGACTAACAATGCTGTAACAATTGTGTTATCAATAGTTTGCAAAGGAATATTGAGCTTGACTCCACCTCTCAAGAGTGTTAGATTCCGCAGTGACTGTTATCATTCGTGGAAAGCCCGCCAAGGCACGGGTCATTGCGACGTCATCTTTCTAGAGAGCAGCAAAGTTATAAGTATGTCCTGCAGGGCTCATGAATTCAGTCATAGCGGAGGATTACCCTATGTACCCCGAGGAGAACCTGTACACAAAGGATCACGAGTGGATTCACGTCCAAGGAGATGTGGGAATTGTAGGCATTACCGACTACGCCCAGCATGAACTCGGGGACGTAGTCTACGTGGATCTTCCCGAAATGGGAGACACTTTTGAGGCGACCGAACCGTTCGGGTCGGTGGAATCGGTCAAGGCTGTTTCGGAAGTGTTCAGTCCTGTCGGTGGAGAGATTCTCGAAGTCAACACGAAGCTGGAAGACACCCCGGAGCTTGTCAACGAATCCCCTCATCAAAAGGCCTGGATGATCAAGATTCGTATTTCCAATCCGGAAGAACTCAAAGAGATGCTTAGCGCGGAGGAGTACGAAGAATACCTCCAGGAGTTGTCCGGCAGCTAATTTTCTCTCCTTCTAAGCAGGCCTCCAGATCGGTGGCCCAGGCATCCTGCCTGTGGATTCCTGAATGGGATACACATCCAGGATGCTTGGGCCACGACTTCTTGCTTCT
>JBEKYG010000190.1:0-8094 GCA_049511215.1 Acidobacteriota bacterium
CTTTTCCTGAAATCGACCCAGGCCATCCCTTCCAAGAAGACAGGGAGGTTTGGAACCTGGGACACCTCCGGAAGAATGCAGGGAATCACGGGACACCTTCGTGTCACGAACTGTCGGATAAAGGCCTCTAATTCTAGGTTCTGCCAGGGTCCAGTACCGCTTGGTCCCACGAAAACCGCCGCAGCTCGTATTTTCCTGATTTGATCTTCCAACGATCTCTGCCACGGATATCCCGGCCGTAGCTGCTCCTCGTCCAACCAGGGTCGGATACCCCGTTCTTTTAACTTTTCACATATCTTCCGAACTGTGGGCTTGTCGGCACTGTTGTGACACATGAAGACATCGAATTCTCCTACCAACAGCCTTCGGTATCTGAACGGGTGCTGGGTCAACCATTTGGCGATCCGGATCACCATCTGGCCCTCCGGATGCTTCTCAAGGGATGGCTGACAAACCTGTCGGCAAAACCGAAAACCGCCTTCCAGGGCCTCGACAATTTCGGTAGGGGTCTGGCAGTAATCCATGACACAGCCGCGCAATTCCCTGTGGCAATCTACCGGCGTCAATTCTGCCGCAATCCCGCAGAGAAGAACCGACAAGACGGAGTCAGACGAGATCCTTTTCCGTTCAGAATCTTCTAAGGCATGCCACCACTCGGCAGCGTCTTTCATAAACGTAGATTCTTTGTTGAGGAAGTAGAGCGAGAGTAATCCGCCGCAGCTTCCAGTGGCGTAGTAATCTAGGCTACTCACGTAAAAATACTCGTCGTCTTCCTGATCCTGTACATTCCCCTCGACTACCGCGATCAGGATGTCCGCGCTGCGAAGCCCACGATCCTTCTTGACGGACGAAATCGCCTTAAGGGCTTCCCTTGAATCAATAGGGTTCCTGTATAGCGTCTTTTTCTCTTTTTCCGTTAACCTTGTGTGTTCGAACTTGAGGCCCGATTGAGCTGCGTTCGCCTCTTCGACGAAATGATGTATCTCTGCGTGAATCTTGTCGTGCATCGAGACTACAATTCTTCGCATTGTTGGCTCCATCGTAACTCGCTCACGACTCATCGAGAGACTTTCCTTCTTCTCACCTTAGTCTGGGAAACTGCATCAATCCTTTCCTGAAGATACTCCGAAAAATAACCGTCGTACTTCCTTTGAAGTGCCGGAAGTCGCCAGTCGTCTTCTGTAATTTGCTTCCGACATGCTTGTTCGCCGCAGTTGCATTTCATTTCGAAAACAATGTCGCTGCCGACAGACTCAGAGACAACCATAGCGTAATCAAACGTGACCTCTTCGTTATTCTCAATATCCCGCATTGCCACGAGGAAGATCTGACCTTTGAAGCCGCAATTTGGTTGGCAGCTATGGTTGAAGAAGTCGCTGGGCTCCGGATCACGAGCCGACCGTGAACCCAGGACGAAGCGTTCTTCGATCTGCATCGGATACTCATCCAATCCAGGGGGTAGGCAATCGATTTCATCGATTAGCATGATTTCCCCTCCAAAAATGGCGAGTCGCTCCCCCTTTTTGATCCCTTCCTGGGCAAATACTCCCTTGTTATGTATCCTCGAGTTTCGAACCTCGAGCTTGTCGCTTATCCAACTAACTGGCGGTCTCGCCATAAGAAGCTGCTTTCAACCTTCACAGATCCACTTCCTCAGAGCGAGCATCTAGGATCGCTCGAAGAAGCTCCCAACTACACGTGTCACGTGCCAACGTCCAAGGAGGTTACTCCCTCCCACCAGAGCATGCACGTCCTTGGGGCCGAGCACCATTGCCGAGTTGGCGTAAAGAGCCGATATATCGCAATCCGTTCGATTAGTTTGGGACGGAACAGCTCCGTTCCCGACCCCCCAGCTTGAAATCGAGATTTTTCATTTTACCATAGAAGGCCTGAACGCCTGTTAACGATCATCTGAAATCAGCGCTGAAGAGCGAAGGGAGATAGAGCTGAGGGCCTCCGCAACCTGATCGATCTATGCGGAATGATGAGGGCAGGGATAAAGAGATCGGCTAAAGCGCCAGTTGGTCTGGCGCGGGAAAACAGTTTTTCGTGGCTTTTTCGAGGGGGAACGGCTGGTGCACCGTATGGGGGACTGACGACGGCAAGGTCTTGACCAGATAATATTTCGACAATTCTTCACCCTCCAAATCTCCAATTACATCAACAAAACAGGCTGATTATTGAATCTAAGACCGATGCGCGGTAATTTTCAACGACACAGGAAAGCGGGACGCATACAATCGGGGCTTACTCTAACGCATCGGGTGCAGGTTTCAGATTGAAAAGTCGGCCTCTGATTTTTCTTTAAACCCCTATAAGAGGCATCTGCCCTGCGGTTCTGTATGCGCTGTCAAGCAGTTGCCGTCGTCAGTCCCCGTCCACATTTTATGGCCTTGATAGTTACTTTTCTTCGTGACGTGCAAAGCCAATCTGCCGGCGTCGGGAAACAGGCGGCTTCATGAGCTTTTTGATGAAAGAAAAAATCTGCTGGATTCGTGCGTCGTGGGCAGCGTACTTGCGCTCCAGGTCCTCGAGCTTGCGGGCCAGGTCCTTATGGGTTGCCAGCATTTCCCGGAGTTGCACGAACGCGCGGACAACCTGAATGCTGGCGCGAACTGCAACAGGGCTATTGAGCACGTTCGCAGCCATGAACGCGCCATGCTCTGTAAAGACATACGGGGCGTACTTGAGGTGTTGCCCCCGCTTTAAGGTCGCAAAATGCGACCTTAAAGCCAAAAGCTCGCTGCCCTCGTCTCGGGTCAACTGGAACATAAAATCTTCCGGAAACCGTTCGCGGTTTCGTTTGACCTGCTCGTTGAGCCGCTTCGTCGAAACGCCATAGAGCTCGGCCAGGTCGCGGTCGAGCATAACCTTCTGGCCGCGTATCAAATAAATCTTGTTGGCGATCGTCTCGATGGGGATGAGCTGCTGGGGTGAGATGGTTCCAGATTTTTGCCTTGGCATGGCCAGAATTTTAGAGCAGAACCTGCTGATTCCGCGAAGGTAAAATGGGGAGGGCAATTGGTGTCTGGAAGATCTACTTCTGGCCGCAAGGCTGTAAGAGCAATATGAGGGCGGGAGCCAAAGTAATTTCTCCAGGCCTGACGCCACCCCCTATTTTCGGATCAAAGTCGACTTGACGACCATGTAACAACGGCATAGCATGATACACATGAAGCGTACAAATCTTGTGCTTGATGAGGAACTCCTCGAACAGGCCGTCCGACTAAGCGGCGAGCGGACTTATTCAGCCACAGTTAACAGGGCGCTGGAGGACTGGGTTCGGAGGATCCGGGCCAGCCGGATTCTCGATCTGGCCGGCTCTGGTCTGTGGGAAGGAAATCTCTCCGACATGCGCCGCGACCAGCCTCGTCGGGGACCCAATCGCCGAGCGAAGCATGTTTCTGGTTGATTCGTCCGTCTGGATTGAGTTTTTCCACAAGCTGCCGCGTTTCTCGTTGGAATCGGTCGGAGGGATTGAGGAAGTCGTCACCTGCCTCCCGGTGATTCAAGAGGTGCTGCAGGGATTTCGCGACGAGCGAACCTTCCGAATTGCACGCGACGCCATGCTGGCGCTCCCTGTTGTGGAATCCCCCATTTCCGCCGATGTCTTCCTCGAAGCGGTCCAACTCTACCGCGCCGCGAGGCGGGCCGGCCTAACGGTCCGCTCGGGAGTGGATTGTCTAATTGCAGCTTGCGCCATCAGGCATGGACTGACCGTGTTGCACCATAACCGCGATTTTAACTTGCTCGCACAAACATCGCCGGTGCGCGCGCAGGAAATCTTGCGGTAGAAAACGCACCGGGTCAGGGGTCGATCCCCAGGATCCGCTACTTCTGCTACTGTGAGGGACTGGATGTCGGCTGCCCAAAAAGGTGACCGGACCAATAAAGGTGACCGGACCAATAAATGGGGAATCTCTTTGGAACTGTGATCTTGATCCAGCTTCTGAATCGCAGAAATTATTTATTCAGCGCGGCCAACTTGCTGCTTGCGCTTTCGGAGAACACCGTATTGGGTGCGAGCTTGATACGGGTTTCATAGGACCGCCGCGCATCCTCCTGGCGATCGAGCGCGACGCAGGCATCACCCAGGTTCACGAAAGCGCTCCCGCCATTTCCAACTCAAACGCTTCTGCATATTCCTCTTCCCGCCCAAGTGTCGCCGCGATCTGCCGGTTGACCCGCAGGATCCGTTCATCAAAACCGTACCCGCGCACGTGCAGATTCCGCTGATGCTGGGATTGATGAATGCGGAGCAAGCTCCCTTTCCAAGCCGCCGTTTCCGCGCCAAATGCCATATAGAGATCATCCCGCATCGAGATGGTCTTCGGATCCCGGCTAAGACAGGCGACCACCGGCAGTTTCTTGTCCTGCACACATTCCCGATAGAATGCGTACGTCCGCTGATGGCCGGGATTCGGATCATTCCCGTGCGGTAAGAACACGAGATCCGGCCGCTTCGCTTCAAGGTACGACGAAACCCGTTTGCGATTTGCGGCACTATCTTCAGGATCTCCGCTGCTGTCTTCCATCAACCGGAGGAACGTAAGCCTGTTCTCAGGCAGGCCAAAAAAACGGCAACTCGCCTGCTGTTCCTTTTCCCGCAGCGCTGCCTTCGCATCGGGCGTGAATGCGCTTCCAAAGCCGTCTTCCACCCCGCTGGCGCCCGACGTTACCACCGCGACATCAATCTGATTGCCATTCTCCTGGAAGAACCGCATCGCGACCGCAATCGCGTCAAAGTCATCCGGGTGCGGAGCAAGAACAACCAGCCGGAGAATCGGCGGAATCTGCAGAGTTTGAAGAGAAAACGGCCGGTCACCACGGGACCAGCTGACTTGTGTTGGACCCATATATGCTGGTCCGCATCAGTCGGATTCAATCCCCAGGCTTTTCAGGTGAGCCTTATGAGCTTGGGTGAGAGGCTTTCCAATCTTCATGCGGTATGCAATGTAAGAGGCTTTGAGCGATTCATGCCGCACCAGGAACATGAACGCGTGGGCGGTCTCTTCAAGGGCGTGATATTCATCAGAATCCTGGGCGTATCGCCTGGCAATCGACTCCAGGATAGAGCTCACTCTTTTCGTTTCCTCTTCCGGAAATTCTTTGTAGGATCTGATCATGGCAGAACCTCTCGAGAGCGCCCCACGCAGCTTTCATCCGTCTTCATCGCCTAGACGGGCTCGTCCGGCAGGCGAATCGCAGCCTGGTCGCCCACGACGGTCGTCCACTCACGGACTCGCCATTTTGTGACCAGGCCGTTGATGACATAGGGGTCGTTGGTGGCGAATGATTCCGCGACGTCAGGCGAAGAGCCGCAAAAGAGCAGCACGGCGCCATCGATCGGATTGGCCAGCGCGCCTCCGAGGACGAGTTCACCGCGAGAGACGGCTTGGCGCGCGTGCTGAAGATGCGCCGCACGAAAGGCCTGCCTTCGTTCCGCATAATTCTCAACGACATCATAGATGAGCAAATAGTGCACAGGTTCTCCAATAGCATGATCGCCGCGGAGTAATCCGCGGGCCCCACCCCCGTTGGGCAGTCCGAGTTGACTGCAATTCGGATCCGAGCCCTCTGCGACCGCCAGTCCGGTCAGATTTCGAGATACGATCTTAGGTGGACTCCGGCAGGCCGCTCCGGGGGTTCGCTATTCCCCAGCGGACTGAATTATACCTCAAAACAGGCTCTCCAACGCGAGTCTTGCGCACAGCTCTACGCAAGAGTGCTTTGAATGCCGAGCGCCACAACTTGGTTTCATTGCACGCCTTAATTCAGGAACCCTGCCGGATGATCGGGTCCGACAACCTCGCGCCAACGAAAATCACGGGGAGGTGTTCCAGCACATGCGGAGTGGCCTGACCGGCGCCTCAACGCAAGAGCACCCGGCACCTTTTCGATTCTCCAATCGGCTGGGCCTCTGCCTCAACGACGCGCTCTCGAAAAATGTTCGCCCCCGGCGTTCGTGTGATATCCTTCGCTCGCGGGAACTCTCTCAAAAATATTTTCGAAGAGTTGGAACAGCCCATACAAGGAATTGATTACCCAGACCGGAGTATATGCCCCCCGAGAGCACGGGGAGAAGAAATAGCACAGCCCGTGCGGCATCAGGCCTCTGACACTCGTATTAACCAGGGATTCCATGAGGATGAGATTTTATGAAAATGGCTGAAGCGCCGAGGAAGCTCTTTGCAGATCGAATCTACCGCATAGGTGAAGAGAATGCTTTCAAGATTGGTCCCCACATCAACCGGGTCGAGAGTGAAGGACACAAGGTCGTCCGCCTGAACCTGGGAGAGCCGGACTTTGACATGCCGGCCTTTGTGAGAGATGAAGTGAAGCGGCAGCTGGATTTAGGCAACACGCGCTACTGCGACCCGCAAGGAATCTTGTCCCTGCGCAAATCCATCGCCAACCAGATGAGGCAAATGCGCGGGCTGGACGTGTCGCCCGAGCAGGTTGTGGTCTTTCCCGGGGGGAAGCCATCGATAGGATTTTGCTTACATGCCTACTGCAATTCAGGGGATGAAATAATCTATCCGAGCCCAGGCTTTCCTATCTATGAATCCTTCACCCTCTATTTGGGCGCAATCCCGGTTCCGCTGCACCTGTCTGAGGAAAGAAATTTCGCCTTTACGGCCGGGGAGCTGGAAGGTCTCATCAGCGAGAAGACCCGCGTGATCATGCTGAACTTTCCGTCAAATCCCACCGGGGGCGTTGCTACTGAGGAACAAATGCGCGGCATTGCCGAGGTGATCGCGCGGAAATGCAGCCCTAATGTGAGGGTATTTTCGGATGAGATTTACGAGTACATCCTGTTCGATGGGAGAAAACACGTATCCATCGCCAGCTTTCCCGCAATGCAGGAGCGGACCGTCATCGCCAGCGGGTTCTCGAAAACTTTTGCCTGGCCCGGCGGCCGCCTCGGGTACTCCGTCTTCCCGACCGTGGCAGAGGCCCTTGTGGTTAAGAACCTGAACATCCACTACTTCTCATGCCTCCCCCCCTTCACGCAAGAAGGCGCCAGAGTTGCATTGGAACATCCGGAAAGCCAGGCGACCGTCGCCAAGATGGTCCGTACCTTTGAGCAGCGGCGCAACATCCTGGTAAAAAAGATCAATGAAATCGACGGCATCCGCTGCCAAACGCCCGCGGGGGCATTCTATCTCTTCCCGAATATCGCCGGTGTCTGTGAGAAAGTGGGTGCTATCGATGCGTACCACCATCTCCCAGAGGACCTTCGGCGGCGGACCTCGCCTTCGACGCTGTTCCAGATGTTCCTGCTCTACCATCACCACGTAGCTACGCTTGACAGGAACGCCTTTGGCTGTATCGGCACCGAAGGGCAGCATTTTCTGCGCCTGTCCATCGCTTCGGAGCTCTCATTACTGGAGGAAGGCGTGCGCCGATTGAAAGCAGCTGCCGAGGACGCGGCGGGCTTTGACAAGTTCATCAAGACCCTTGCCCGCGACGTCATCTGATCGAGCCAACGGCGGGAGATAAGAACTGAAAGACAAAGCCAGCCACGAATAACACGAATGGCACGAATTTTAGGACTCCGGATTCGTGTTATTCCTACTACATACCCGCAAATCCTTTGGCAGGCGAAAAGGATTTTTTACCGCCAAGACTCCAAGGCGCCAAGAGTTTTATCCTTGATTTCTTGGTGTCTTAGCGTCTTCGCGTCTTGGCGTTAGATTTTGGTTGCGGCCATGCCGCCTCGTATTCTTCAGGGCTGGATTTTTTAATCTCCCCGATAAACGACCTGGCCTCCCATGATGGTGGTATCGACCCTGACGTCCCGCACCGTCGCTGGATCGATTTTGAAGATGTTTTCGCTCAACAACACCATGTCGGCCAGTTTTCCAGGCGCAATCGATCCCTTGACTTGTTCCTGAAACTCCGCGTAGGCAGAGCCCAGGGTGTAAGCCGATACTGCCTCGCCCATGGTGAGTTTCTGCTTCGGGAGCCAGCCGTCGGGGTTTTTCCCGTCCAGGGTTGCTCGTGTCGTCGCCGCATACAGTGTCAGCATCGGATTCAAGGGAGCGACATACCAATCGGTTCCCAGTGCGAGTCTCACATGATGATCAAGGA